>JAYVKA010000703.1:0-7079 GCA_043768885.1 Planctomycetota bacterium | reverse complement strand
GGGATTTTCAATGAACATATCCTGACGGATCGATTTCTGATCGGCCTCCGTCAACTTGTCGGGCGTAGATTCCGGTCCCTTCGAGGAATTCGCCGATGTCGGTGAGGGCGACGGGCAGTTCGCCGTCTTTCGAAATTCTCGCCGCCGTTTCCGGATCGACGGCAAAGATCAACTCAAAGTCTTCGCCGTCGGTCATCGCATGTTGTAGTGGAGACTTTTCCGGCGAAGACATTTTTCGGGCTGCTTCGTTGATTGGGATTTTGTCCAGCTCCAACAATGCTCCGACTCTCGACGAAGTTGCCATGTTGGCGAGGTCTATGGAAAGGGAATCAGAAATATCGGTCGCGGCATCGATTTCGTAGTGGGTTGCCAGGTACTTTGCCAACTCACAGCGAGGTGTAAACGTCAGATGATGGCCAGCGATACTTCCGCCAAGCGAGCCCGAAACCAGAATCCGGTCACCGGCGGTTGCTCCAATGATCCGCCAGGGATTTCCGATCAACTCGCCGCAGACGGTGGTCCCAATCACAAGCCCACCATCCCACCGGTTCGTATCACCTCCAATAATTGCCACGCCGAATTCGTCTGCCAATGCATATAGCCCGGACTGAATTCGCTTTGCGATTTCCAAATCCATGCTGCGGGGAAACATCACCTGGACCACCGCATTGATTGGCCGGCCGCCCATCGCGGCGATATCGCTCAGGCTAACCGCCAACGCCTTGCGCCCGATCAGTTCAGGCTGATGAGTTGAAACGTGAAAGTGAATTCCGTCGGCCAGAAGATCGGTCGTCACCAGCAACTCGCCTGATTCGGCAACGAGCGCCGCGTCATCACCAGGGCCGATGATTACGTTCTTTTGCCGTTTCTGAAATCGGCAAGCCCATTCCACAAATTCATCTTCGAACATGCGATCGAGACACGCGGTTAGAGACTGGTACCCAGTTTAGATCTATGAGTTTAGCAATTCCACGACAGGAATGTGGGTCGATCAACATGGCACAGTGCTTTCAAAACCGTGCCACGGTAGGGCCTGCTGGAATGTCGGCTGGATTTTCGCGATGATAGATTGTCGAAGTTGAGAATTGATCGAACGCCCGAAGAGGACCCCGATGACCAGGATATTTTGGAGCAGAGTTTCCGCAGCCCTACTGGTAATCATGATTCTATCCAGCCAGTCGAATCTGTTTGGCCAATCGGACACGTGGGTTCAATACCTGCCGCCGAAGGATATTGATTGCGGCAAGTCAGTCGTATTGATCAGTGGTGACGAAGAATACCGCTCCGAAGAGGCGATGCCGATGCTGGGAATGCTGCTCAGCCAGCGGTTCGGCATGAAATGCACCGTGCTGTTCCCGATCGATCCTGAAACGGGAAGGATCAATCCCAATATCCAGACCAACATTCCCGGCATGGAGCAACTGGATTCGGCGGACCTGGTGATCATCGGCTTGCGCTTCCGCCAATTGCCTGACGCACAAATGAAACACTTTGTCGATTACCTGAACAGCGGTCGTCCGATCATTGGCCTGCGAACATCGACTCATGCGTTTCGTTACGACAACGAAAGCAAATCTGAATACCGCAAATTTGGTTTTGACAGCAACGAGTATCCGGGCGGATTTGGAAAGCAGATTTTGGGCGAGACCTGGATCAGTCACCACGGAAATCACGGTTCGCAAAGTACCCGGGGAATTGTCGTCGAAGCGAACAAGGCGCACCCGATCCTCGCCGGCGTAGCGGACGTTTGGGGACCGACTGATGTCTATGGAGTCAAAAAATTGCCGGATGATTCAGTGGTTTTGCTGGATGGTCAGGTCTTGGCGGGCATGGAACAGGATTCGGAAGCGGTTGATGGAAAGCCCAATGAACCGATGATGCCGTTACTTTGGTGTCGTGAACTGGATGTCGAGGGCGCGGACCAGTCCCAACGAATTGTCTGTACGACGATGGGGGCCGCTTCAGATTTTGTGGCACCAGGTTTGCGACGGGTGATGGTCAATTCGGCTTTTTGGAGCATGCGGATGGAAGACAAGATCGACCCGGACGCCATGATTGAATTCGTCCAGGACTTCAAGCCCTCGAATTTCGGCTTCAACGGATTCAAAAAAAACATGTCGGTCAGCGATTTTCTGCTGAAGCCCGCAACCAACAAACAGGAATAACCGTTTCAATACGAAAATCCGACCCGTAGCCGAAATGGGTTATTCCCGAATGGTTTTTGGATCCAGGCTGCGACCGTTCATCAACTCTGAATCTCGCTTGCCGTTGACACCCTTAAGTGCCCGAATAGACTGGGGCTGTGGCAAAACGGATTGCAAATCCCCGATTGCAACTCGCCGTTTTTTGCCTTTCAGTCGCCTTTTTTGTGCAATTCACTTTCCTTGCATTTGGCCAACAGGATTGTCCATTGCAAACGCTGCTTTTCCTCCAGACCCACATCAGTGATGAATGACAACGATTCGCACGCAGGATCTGCTGTGCGCAACAGCCCGGAATTGAAAACCACAACCGACGTTCCTGCGGTCGAGGGAGGCTGGTATTCCGCCGGAAAAAAACATGCGCGGCGGGTCTTGATCACGCTTCCAGCATTCAATGAAGCCGAAGCGATCAGCCCCCTGCTTGAGCGAATCATCGAATCGATGCTCGGAACGGAGTTGGGCTGGCGGGTGGTTGTAGTCGATGACGGCAGCACCGACCGAACGGCCGAACTTGCCCGAAGGTTCTCGGAACGGTTTCCGGTTGAAGTGATCCGCCACAAAAAGAACAGCGGTCTGGGTGCGGCACTGAACACCTGTTTCCGCGAAGCAGTCGCCCGCTGCGGGAATGATGATTGCATCGTATTGCTGGACGCCGACAATACCCAACCGCCGGAGTTGATTCCGCAGTTGGTCGAACGAATCGAAGCAGGAAGCGACGTCGTAATCGCTTCACGATTTCGTCCTGGTGCAAATGTCCAGGGCGTTCCGGCTCACCGACATCTGCTAAGCCTTGGAGCACGGGTTATTTTTACAACTGCATTTCCGATTCGCGGCGTACGGGATTACACCTGCGGCTTCCGGATCTATCGTGCCAGCGTTCTGAGAGAGGCCCTGGCCGAATACGGCGACAAATTTGTAAGCGAGCGAGGTTTCTCGTGCATGGTCGATGTGCTGTTGAAGCTGCGGGGCAAGGGTCTTGCATTCGACGAAATCCCGATTGACCTTCGCTACGACCAGAAGGGTGGTGTCAGCAAGATGAAAGTCCTTTCGACGATCGGTCGCACGCTGGGGCTGGTTGCCCGTCGCCGTTTTGGTTCCGCCAAGTCCGCCAACGATTCCGGCAGTCGTGCCGAAATCATGATGGACTGAGCGCAGCGTTTTTTTTGACTCTTTCATAGCCATTTCAAACTGGTAGGGCCATGCAACGTTCCATGCCGGAAAATCAGGACGCCGCAGGCCAGCATTGGTGCATCGTTGGCGGTGGAATGATGGGTCTGGGTTTGGCCATGAAGCTGGCCCGCGCCGGACAACGCGTGACAGTCTGCGAATCGGCGGACCGACTGGGCGGTTTGACCAGTGCCTGGACCGTGGGCGACGTGCAATGGGACCGTTTTTACCACGTTACATTATTGTCCGATTCGGCCCTGCGGGAACTGCTGGACGAGATTGGACTGGACAAGGAAATTCGCTGGGTCGAAACCAAAACCGGTTTCTATTCGGGTGGCAAATTCCATTCGATGTCCAACTCGTGGGAATTTCTTCGTTTTCCGGTCTTGAATCTTTATCAAAAGTTTCGACTCGGTTCGACGATCTTTTTCGGTTCGCGGATCAAGGATTGGCGGCGGTTGGAACAAGTCAGCGTCGAGAATTGGCTTCGTAGATGGTCGGGCAACAGCACCTTTGAAAAAATCTGGCGGCCGTTGCTGCAAGCCAAACTGGGCGACGCGTGGAAACGTGTTTCGGCCGGCTTCATCTGGTCCTACATTGCGCGAATGTACAAAGCCCGTCAGACCGGACTGAAGAAAGAAATGTTCGGCTATGTGCCGGGCGGGTACGCAAGGGTTTTGGCGACTCTGTCAGAACGACTTGAATCACTCGGCGTTACGTTTCGCCTGTCCAGCCGCGTGTCCAGTGCAGCGGACGATGGCAACGGCGGCGTTGACGTTGGGTTTCAGGATGGTGAAAAGGAAAAATTCGATCGCGTTGTGTTCACGACACCGGCCGGTGCGATTGCCAACTCGGTCCCGGGACTGAACGGGGATGAACGAAGTCGGCTGGAGCAGGTCGAGTATCTGGGTGTTGTATGCGCTTCGTTGCTGCTGAAAAAACCCCTATCAAAATATTACGTCACGAATATCACTGACGACTGGGTTCCGCTGACCGGCATCATCGAGATGACAACGATTGTCGATCCAGCCGAACTCAACGGGCACTCTCTGGTCTATTTGCCGCTGTACGTTATGGCAGCGAACGACAGGGCGTTTTCGGAACCGGACGGGTCAATTCGGGCGAGGCTGGTGGAAACGCTCGAAAAGATGTACCCGGATTTCCGGGAATCGGACATCGTCGGATTTGGCGTGGCCCGAGCTCGTCAGGTTATGGCACTCCCAACGATCAACTTCAGCCAGCGATTGCCACCCGTCAAAACTTCGGTGCCCGGCGTCTTTATCGTTCACTCGGGACAGATCGTCAGAGGCAACCTGAACGTGAATGAAACGCTTGAGTTGGCAGACGAATTGTTCGAACGATGGCTGGTTCCGGAATTCGCCGCAAGGACCAGCTCGGTCCAGACACCGGCGTCGATCCAATAACAATGGCCACATTACATCTGGCTGACAACCGACATCAGCTGATCCAGCACCGCCAGTTTTTGTGACATCAACGTCATGTCACTCGCCGAAGCATTTGGATCAAAGTACAGTTCCCAGGTCGTGGAAAAGTCTTCATACGGGTCGGTTTGACCATACGAATCGTAAAACGGCGAGTTGGTCAGATACCACCACTGGCCGTTTCCGGACAAGGAGTACTGGGCGTTTTGCGGATCGACGTCTCGCCAATCGCTTACTGACTTGAAATCCGACCAGGTCGTCGAAAGGCTGGACGATGCCGTCGAAAGCTCCAGAGTACTGTCCCAATTGTGGCCAAGCTCGTGCGTTACGACACCTGGCTGTTGGGTGTTGCGGAACTCGTCCGTTTCGGCCCATTCGGCAATTCTGATTTCCCGTTTGTACGTGTAGTAGGTAACCCATTGGCCGTTCTGCCATACGGAATTCGTTGTGGTCTCCAGCCAGTTCACACCAGCCGCTCCGTTCAATGACTGATACTTGATGAACTTGAGGGGCGTCGTTGTCAGCGTGTCTTTTAACAGCCGGGTATTTCCCGTGGCCATGTGGAGATAGCCCAGTCCCAGATCCATGGCCGCGATCTCGGCGTCGTTCCAGTCCGAAGTGTTGTTGATGAACTGAAGCTCGGCATCGATCGACTCAAGGTCTGAGATGAAATCTCCGGTTTGTGTCAGAAATCGGTCGGCACCAGCTTCTCCAAACAACGTATCGGTAAACAGTTCATCACCGCCAAACAGCGAATCCATTCCGTCGCCGCCGCGTAACACATCGTTGCCCCCTTCCCCGTGCAAAATGTCGTTTCCTGCGTAGCCATAAAGGAAGTCGTTACCAAGTCCGCCAAAAAGTTGGTCGTTGCCTCCTTCGCCGCTCAAAACATCCGACCCTGCCCCGCCGTACATGATGTCGTCGTCTTGTTGTCCAAACAGCCCGTCATCGCCTGCTCCAGCGATCAGTGTGTCGTTTCCGGTCCAACCCCAGAGCGTGTCATTGCCATCGCCGCCATCCATCAGGTCATCACCGACGTCTCCCATCATCCAGTCATTTCCGCCTTCTCCATAAATAAAATCGTTGCCGTTGTTCCCCCGGACGCGATCAAATTCGGCTCCGCCATAAACGTGGTCGTCGCCGGCCTGGCCATAGACGAAATCCATTCCGTCACCGCCATACATCCAGTCGTTGCCGGTGAAACCCAACATGGAGTCACTACCGGCGTCGCCCCACATGTAGTCATCGCCCCAACCACCGGCGAGCGTATCGTTTCCGTCTCCTCCGGAGAGGCTGTCATTTCCGTAATCACCGGAGAGATAATCATTTCCCGCATCACCATACAACTGGTCATTTCCACCGGTGCCGTAAATCGTGTCATTGCCTGCTCCGCCGTTGACATAGTCATCGTTGTCGCCACCGTAGAACAGATCATCGCCGCTACCGCCGAACAGCGAATCATTCCCCCCCTGTCCCCGAATATCACCTGGAATCGCGGTTCCATTCGAAAACGAATCGTGTCCGTCACCGCCGTAAAAATAGACTCTTACAACCTGCGCAAGGTCCAACTCCAGAGTCGCGGCAAAATCTGCAGCGAACTGCACCCGATTGTTGGCGGCCGGATCGACCGTCGACCAGTTGTCGAGTGCGTCGCCCTGGAAAGTGACGCTAAGTGTCGCGGTGTCCCAGGTAATTGTCGTCGCGAGCATGCATCGGGCTTCCAGGCTCGCATAGTCGGGTGTCAATGCGGGACTGGAACTGCCATTTCGCTTTCGGGGCGGATTGCGAAGTCTGGTTCGGCGTGGCTCTTTGTTTTTGCTCATATCGGACGGGGTGCTAATCGTGAGTGCAAGTCAGGGTAGGTATCAAAAAAGCCTGGTATGATTGCGCCCTGAAGGTCGGAGAAAAACAAAAACTTTCTCCAAATTCCCTGGAATTGCCGCCGTGGCGTCCTATGTATCCGGAACGCCGTCAAGGCCGGTCCAACCGTTACCGGCCAACCCAAAAATCGCCACAGTGGCCAAGAATCCCGGCAACGGAACAGAATTTCACGCGAAAAAGAAAAACAGTCCGAACACAATCCGACAGGATTTCGTTCATCTGCAAGCTCAATTCGAGACCCACCGACCGCTCTTCGGATCAGGCGGAAAAGACAGGAAGGTAGTTGAGTGGAATTTGCAGGATGATTCCTGCCATCGCCGCGCCGTATTCGGGACCAGCTTCGCTCTCGCGGCTCCATCCTCCTTCGGCGTCCTGTTTCGAAACCAGT
>JAYVKA010000702.1:0-4986 GCA_043768885.1 Planctomycetota bacterium | reverse complement strand
GCTGGTTTGCAGCCACTCGTTCACACTTTCGCACCAGCCGTCTTCGCCATCGAACAAATGGGTCAGCCCGGTGGTGTCCAGCAGCAACGCTTGCGGGTGTTCGGTTTGCTCCAGACCCACCAGCGGACTGAAACGGTGCATGGCCAGGGCCAGTTCCTGCATTTGCTCGCGGTCGGTGGCCGGTTCGGACTGGCGAATAATGGTGCGTGGTGGTTCCTTGCGTGGCATAGGCTTCCAGCCTGTGTTTTTCTCGCGATCACAGGCTGGAAGCCTATGCCACGAACTTCTTGTCAACGAGCGGGCTTCGGCCAGTGGCATTCCGGCGCAGACTCCGCATTGCATCGCCAGTGGTGAGGCTGCGTACACAATCTGTCCGCGTCGTGAATCGTTCTCAAACAGAACCAGCCGTTGCCGTCGCAGCGCTGGTTCATCGACGACCATTCGCTGGATCGGCCAATATGGAAAACATATGCAGGCGATGCGTCGCATCACGCCACGGCTCCCGGTTTGCGTTTCGCGGGTTGACGATTTTCGCGGTGCGGAATCAGACTTGCCGGATCGGTTTTCGCGTTTGGTGGTGGTGCGATCGGACCGCGATGAGTTTTGGTCGGCGCAGCGATGTTTGGCTGGACAATTTTCAGTTGCCCGCTGTCTGCATCGATAGCCAAACCGATTTCGCTGCCGGCGCCTGTGCGGGCTCGAACCAGCCGCAAGCGGAATTGCCAGTCGCCATGGGGCAATTCTTTGTGTGGCAGTTCACTCCCGTGAACTTGTGCTGCGGAAAAAGACTGTGCGGACGCTGGTTCACGGAGTGAACCGCCACGTGGGTTGCAATGCCACTGGATGTCGGACCAGGTGGGGTGGGGGAGGACCGAGGCGGGGCGGAGGAAGATGCCGAGTGTGCCTGACGATTCAGCGGACAACTGGAACCGGCGGAGCCAGCGCGAATCGGTTGTCGGGACCTGACCCCAGACCGCGGCCACCGCTTCGCACCGCAGCGACTGGTCGATCGCCCAGTACAAATCTTCGTTCCTGTTGCCGTGAATAATGACGGTTTGTTCGAGCGGAATTCCAAGTGCGGCCAAGCCGGGTGCGTACAACTCGCGTTCGGCATCAACCAGCACGATCGATCCACCGCGCGACGACAACGCGCGACTGACCAGATGCAGTGACATCCATCGCGCGGCGTCACCTTCGGCATCGCTGACAAATTCGACCAGTGCGCCGGGCAAGTAACCACCGTCGGGCAGCATCCTGTCGATTGCTTCGAAGCCGCTGGAAATCAGCGTCGGGTCGGCCGCCCGCTGGGCATGTTGCATCCGGCGAATTTGATCGCGAAGCGCGGTAACAGTCTGGGGTGCATGTAGGTCCGGCTGTCCCCAGCCGGACAAATCAGAAGACCTGCCCGCACGGTGCGTCCCGACTGTTTTGTTTGTCATTATTTGCGTCGTCATGTCGCTTGCCTCCCAGGCTGTGGTGATCCGTTTCCAACTGGAGTGATTAAAAACGGGAACCCAGACACGTTTGGTCACGATCGGCAGGTTGTAGTGTAAATCTGTTCACTATCAGTCAGAGTCATCATTATTCCGGTTGGGTCGGCGTGCAAGCAGAAAATGCAGGCACTGAACAAACCCCGGGAAAACCAGCTAAAACCCGCTGCGAACAGCCCTTTCCGGGCCCAAAACGGACTGCCGGCCCCGGAGTGGAAAACCGGTTCAGAAGCCGTTGGGAAAGTGTCACCAACCGGTCTAGAAGTGTTGAGCGATGGCAACACTGTGTTGAAAAAACGCAACATGGAAACGGTTTTCAGCGAACACGATCAACAAAAGCACGCGAAACAACACCTGTTCGCAGATGGCACCCCGATTGCCTTTATCCCAACCAGACAAACACGACTCGAAAACGCAGAATCGGGGAAAGTATGAAAACGACCGGAACAGGAATGCTGATTTGCGGAATGCTGTTGGTGGTTCAAACTGTGCAAGTCCAAGCTGTTCAACCGACCAACAATCAGCCCTTCGCCCCTGTGCCTTCCAATCAAGTATCGGAAAACGACAAGTCGGCTCAAAGTCTTGTTCTCCCCGACCTGAACCCGCTCGATCTCGCCACTGCCCAGTCGATCGCGGTTACCAATGATCAGGACGTGATCGTCGTCATCGGAGCACGATGGTGTGTTCCTTGTCAGACGATGAAGAACAACATCTTGCCCCAGGTCGCCCAGCGGGGTGGTCTCGAACGATTGCAATTCGCCTATGTCGATTTCGACGATCAAAACGAGATCGCAACCGGATTGATGCAGGGGACAGTCGTTCCCCAGGTCGTCTACATGAATCGCCAGTCGGGCCAATGGAAACCGCTGGCCGTGATTCCACAAATGGTGGAGGCAGACAAAATTATCGAGTTGATTACTTGGGCCCAGTCGCCAGCCTCGCGTGAACCGGTTCCTGAACCAACTCCGCGACCCATGTTGCCGGTCAACGAGTAGTCGTCCGCTTCCAAGGCAAACTGCCCAGTTGGGATTTCTTGACAAAACCGACCCGATCAGGGGAATACGTCGGCACCAAATTGCTGCTTTTCAGTGTTTTGTGGTTTGCAATCCGTGTTGCTCCCAAGGAAAATCGACGAAGCCACTTCAACTCGCTTTGTTTCGATTTCCGGGAGAGACTGACATGGAATTTTTGACTGAACTTTGGATGCCGATTGTTATCACGGGCGTTGTGCTGCATGTCGCAAGCTTCATTGCCTGGGTCGTGTTGCCGCATCATCAGAAGGATTTTTCAAAGGCGCCGAACGAAGACGCTTTGATGGATGCTGTTCGCAAACTGAACCTGCCCAACGATCGGTACATGTTTCCCTATCTGACTCACCAGGATCACAAAGACTCTGCCAAGATCGAGCGGTACAAAAAGGGTCCGGTCGGCATGTTGAGTGTTTGGGGAGTCCCCAACATGGGTCGCAATCTTGGATTGACGTTTGTTTTTTTTCTGATCATCGCCGCAGTGACGGCCTATATCGGCTGGGCCGCGATGGGTGCGTTACCGGCCGATGCACGATTCATGAAAGCGTTTCAGGTGATTGGTGCGATCGGTGTTCTGGTTTTTGCCAGCAGCGGTCAACTGAACGCAATCTGGTTTCGTCGCCGAATGCTGAATGAATTCCTCGACGGAATTGCCTTCGGCGTCATCATGGGATTGATCTTCGCAATCTTCTGGCCAGCCGCGTAGGTCCGGCTGTCCCTGGCCGGACGCCACCGCAACTTGTTTTTCGGCGTTGTGGTTGCAAATGCAAGAGGATGTCAGCCTGGGGACAGGCTGACCTACTTGTGGTTCATCGCCTCAGGTCATTGTTTCCAGGGAATCGGGCGGCCTGAAATTTGCCGCCATTCAGATTTGTATTGCCGAATGGCGCCCTGATTCGCTGTTTACTTGCCTACGACCCGGGCCAGATCTCCTTCGACTGCAAATACTTTGCCGGTCATTCGGCACGTTTACATTAGGTACTCAGCTTTTGCAACAACGGCGTTACACACTATTTTCCCGTTGCGCTCGATGTCAAATTGCGTACCGGGCGAAACCCCGTCATCCGTTCCGACGCTGAACACCGCCAAATCGTTTTCGGCACGTATAACAATCCCGCTGATTCAAAGGGGGTGGCAACATCCATCCGGTACAAAAGCATGCGGCACAGGCGATGACCCAAACCGGTGATGCAACCGACCATTGAATTCCTGTTTTGATTTTCATTTGCGCTTGCTCCGAACTGAAGCTACCCCAATACGCGACCGTCTGGTCCAGGCAAGTGCGCTCGATCTGGTTTTGGTTCCCGGCGTGGCCTTTGACCGGAATGGTGGCCGGATCGGATTCGGCAAAGGTAATTACGACAGATTGCTGGCTCGCGTGCGCAGAGATGCGATCAAAATTGGGCTGGCGTTTGATTGCCAGATGTTTGATGCCGTGCCGGTTGGTCCACACGATATACAGATGGATCTGGTGGTGACGGAGTCGGGCGTTTGCGATTGTGTCGCAGAGCGGGCGAACTGATGAAGCTTATGACGGACTACTTCCCGTTCCAGAATTCGGGATAGATCACGATTTCGACCCGGCGATTGGTGGAGCCGCCGGATGAATGGCGGGGTCGGTTGCTTCCCATCGACATGGTGAAGAGCTGTCGTTCGGGCAATCCCAGCCGCGTCATAAAATCGAAAACGGCCAGGGACTGGCTGGCTGTCAACTGGTGAGGGGTCGTCGGAGGCTGGAGGGGCGTGCCATCCCAATGCGATTCGATGCCGACAATTTGTCTGGGAAAGCTGCGATTGATCGCGGTGGCGATTTCCTGAAGCATCGTTCCGTGTTGGTTGCTGATTTGATAAGTTCCTGGAACAAAGAGCGGGTCCGTTGGAATCTCGACGCGAATGACGTCGCCATCCATTTGTGCGGTGACACCGGGGATTCGCAGCTGGGGCAGTTGCCCGAGCAGGCTGTTGTTGGCCCGCAAAACGGCGGTGCCGGGAAGTTGCGAAGGGACGGCTGCTCCGTTGCTGCTGGCGAGCATTCCGTTGGGGCCACCCAGTCGTGCAGCGGCCAGTTGTTGTTCCAGATTCAGTTTGTCGTTTTGGATCTGTTTAAGTTGCGCGATGGAATCGGTCAGCTGTTGTTTCAGTTGATAGTTATAGTCGCCAGCGGCTTGCAGTTTTTGACGATACGAAGCCAGTTCGGTGTGCAATTGTTGATTGTCGGTATCAAACTGTCCTAGTCGGCCATTGAGTGACTGAACCTGTCCAGCCAACGAGTTGAACCATTCGGCTTGCTGGTTGGGATCGCTGGGTAACTGGATGCCGCCACCACTTGCCGTGTTTCTGGCAAAGGGGTTCGGCAACTTCAGGCCGCCCGAATTGTTTGCGGTGCCGCCTAACCATGCAGGGCGTGAAGCCTGGTCGAAAATTCCTGGCGGATTGTTGAACCCAAACAACGATGGACGCTGGCCACC
>JAYVKA010000701.1:0-4345 GCA_043768885.1 Planctomycetota bacterium | reverse complement strand
AGCCCGTACGAGTTGCACGACGAGTTGCGGGCGACGATGCAAAATCTGGTCGGCATTGTTCGCAACGATGCCGATTTGAAGACGGCGATTGGCAACATTGCCGAGTTGAAACAGAAAGCGGCAGGTGTGAAAGTCACCGGCAACATTTCGTTCAATCCGGGTTGGCACTTGGGGCTGGACCTCGAAAACATGCTGGACATCAGCGAGTGCGTGGCCCGGGCGGCGTTGATGCGAACCGAGAGTCGCGGCGGTCACTCGCGTGAAGATTTTCAGGATTCGCTCAAGGAATGGGGCTCGAAGAATATCATCGTTTCCAAAAAGGGTGCGGAGATCGGACTCAATCCAAAACCGCTCCCCGAGTTGCCCGCAGATTTGCAAAAGTTAATGAAGGATTGATGCAAGTACGATGGACGTCCTCGTCCGTCGAGTATATTCGGATTCGACGGACGAGGACGTCCATCGTACGTTTACCAGGATTGAATTGCCCGATGGCCAAGAAATTCAAAGTTGATGTTTACCGGGGTGACAACTCCGCCGGCGAAATGGTTTCTTACCAGGTCGACGTCGAACCGGGGATGGTGGTGTTGGACGCGATCCACCGAATCCAGGCGACCGAGGCTCCGGATTTGGCCGTGCGCTGGAACTGCAAAGCCGGCAAATGCGGCTCGTGCAGCGCCGATGTGAATGGCAAACCCCGTCTGATGTGCATGGACCGGATGGACAAGTACGAAGAGGCTGGCGAAGTCGCCGTCCGCCCGATGAAGACTTTTCCGGTGATGCGCGATCTGGTGACCGACGTTTCCTGGAACTACGAGGTCAACAAAAAGATTCCGGCCTTCAAGATGAAGAAGTGCGACGGAGACCCGCGGTTTTCGCAGGAAGAAGCCGACCGGGTTCAGGAATTCCGCAAATGTATCGAGTGTTTTTTGTGCCAGAACGTTTGCCACGTTTTGCGTGAGCACGACCAGAAAGAAAAATTCGCTGGCCCCCGTTTCTTTGTGCGGACGGCGAGTCTGGAAATGCACCCGCTCGACATCGAAGACCGTACTGAACTGTTGAAGAACGAAATGGGGCTTGGCTATTGCAACATCACCAAATGCTGCACCGAAGTCTGCCCGGAACACATCAAGATCACAGACAACGCCATCATTCCGCTCAAGGAGCGGGTGGTCGACAAGTATTACGATCCGGTCAAAGTTATGCTGCGAACGATCTTGCCAAAGAAGAAAGTCACGTAATCCGTGCGAGGTAGCAAACGTACTGGCAATGGTTTTGCTTCGGTGATTCGTTTCAGGTAACCTGATAGTGTGACGCGGAAAGCACAGGCTGGAAACACAAAGCCACGTTTTTTGTTGGGAGGCCATGATGATCGAACCTCGCAAGATTCAGCCAAGCTCGGTTCCTGCCGCGTTGAAACAGGCCCAGCATTACCGGTTGCTGAACGAACCGCAGTTGGCCGAAAGCATTTGCCGCGATATCGTCGTGGTCGATCCGGAGAATGAATTGGCGCTGATCACGATGCTGTTGTCACTGACTGACCAGTTCGACGAGAAGTTTGGGGCGGCCCGCGATCAGGCAAAAGAGATTCGCTCGAAATTGCCCAAGCCCTATCATCAGGCCTACTACGAAGGGATCATTCTGGAACGCTGGGCCCGCGCCCAACAAAAGCTGGCCGTTCCCGCCGAGACGATTCAGGCGTGGGTGCGCAGCGCGATGCAGTATTACCATGAGGCAGCAGAGCTTGCACCAGCCGATGATCCGAACCCGCTGTTGCGATGGAACACCTGTGCCCGTTTCCTGAATGAACTGGACCAGCGCAATTCGCATCACGCGTCACAAGAGGCATCCATTCGCCACGTCCACGCCGAATATGGCGATGACGTTCCGTTTCGCTAGAGGCATTCGCGCCGGCGTCTTGTCTCGTCAAGCCTGTGGAGTTTCTAGCTCAAGCTGGCGTGGTGCGACCCTGGCTTGCTCCTTCCCAAAATGAGTCAACCATGAACAAGCTTTTTCGTTTTGTTTTTGTTTTCTTCGGGTGTTTGTTTTCCATTGACGCCCTTGAGGTGACCGGGCCTCAGGAAAATTCGGTCGAGGGGGAGATTGGCACATCCATCGCGGAAGTGGTCCGGTCGGAGGGGAAGGCGGGTTTTTCCGGCGTCGTGCTTGCGGAGTTGCGCGGAGAAGTTGTTGGGGCGGTGGCGGTTGGCTCGCGGGGTGATGCCCGGGGAAACCCGAACACGACCGACACTTTGTTTGAAATCGGATCGGTTACCAAACCGCTGACCGCGGTTACTGTTTTGTTATTGGCCCAGCAAGGCAAATTGTCGTTAGACGATCCGATCCACAAGCACTTGCCGAAGGTTCCAGAGAATTGCGAGGGAATCACGATCCGGCATTTGTTGCAACACACGTCCGGAATTCCGGGAACAAACAATGGGCCGTTCACAATCGACGCGGATGTCGTCGTGCCGGTTTATCTGAAGGGAGGACCACAACACGAACCTGGAACGAATCATGAATACTGGAACCAGGGTTATGCACTGCTGAGTGCCATCATTGCCCACGCGGCGGGTGCCGAGTACACGGACGCCACGCGGGATTTGTTGTTCGAACCGGCCGGGATGTCAAATGCCTGTTTTACAGGTGACCCGTCCAGAGCCCGTGACAACGTCGCCTTTGGTCAGTCGACGAACGGACCTTCGCGGTCGGCGCTCGAGCCGCCATACGGAGACTTTTACGGATTGCAGTATCGCGGAATGGGTGGTGCGGTTTGCAACGTGCATGACCTTTACAACCTGGTCAAATCCATACGTGCGGGCGAATTGTTGAGCGACGAGACACGCGAGGAGATGCTCAAGCCCGGCCCGGGCAATTACGCGATCGGCTGGAAAGTTGAATCGGTTGGTGAATCGCAGCGGCGCATTTTTCACTCAGGCGGTGTTCGTGGATTTCTGGCCTCGGTCTCCTGGTATCCGGAAGACGAATCCTGCCTGATCGTATTGTTCAACAGCGACAACGGCGGGCCGTTTTTGGCTGTCGAGTCGGCTTGTCGAAAATTGCTGGAGTCGGAATTCGTAAAAATCCCCGAGCAACGCGTGTTTTCGGAAGAAGTGGCCGGAACCCTGGTTGGAGACTTCGCAGGAACGATTCCCAACGGGAGAAAACTTGAAATCGCAATCCGCAGAAACGGTTTGGGACTGGAGATGCTGATCGATTGGGGTGGCCCAAAATCAGCGGGTGTGTTGGAGCGAGGCGACGACAACGAAGTCTGGTTTGTCGATGGCTCTTCGGAACAGTTGAAGTTAACTTTAACCACCGAATCCGACGGCAAGGTCTCTGCTCTCGAGTCCATGAACGCCGTTTTCAAACGCAAATGATCCCGACCTTTTGGCCGACGAAGTTTCGCAGACTTGATGACGGGCAGGTTGCGATCAGGATTTCTGTTCCAAATACTGTCGAATTGTCGCGATCATTCCTTTGCCAATGCCCTTGATCTTTTCCAGCTTTCCGGTGTCGATTGCCTTGGCGAGTGCTTTCAGGCTGTCGATTCCATGATCCTGATAAAGCGTCCTCGCGGTTTTTGCACCCAGCTGCGGAATTGCCGTCAGTTCCAGAACTGACATTGGCGGTGGAATGAAGAGCTCATCCCCTTGCGTCATTTTTTTGCAGGTCCCTTTTTCGATCAGTTCGGAAATGATTCCAGCCACGACGTCGGAAACGCCGGGTAGTTCTGTCAGCCGATCCTGAACATCCAGCATTTTAATCGACTCCGGATAGCGGGAAATCATGTGGGCCAATCGCGGATACCGGGCGGCGTGACTCTCGTCGTAGTTGCCGATCACAAGAATGTCGTAGAGCTGCTTCAGTTTTTCCGCCAAAGCATCGTTGCAATGCCAGCGCACACGACCCTTGTGGTCGATGTAGGTTGCTTCGGCCGGCGAATTGGATTTTTTTCGGGCCAAAGGAAAAACTCCTTGCCGTTGTTCCGATTCAAGTTCTATTTGTCCGACGTGCCTGCGTCAGATGCCTTGTCGGGTTCCGCCGCACCTTCGCTTTTCGGAGCCACTGGTTCCGACCCGTTCGGCGCGTTTTTCAGAGCGTCTTTCTGGTCCTGAACCATTTTAGCGACGTCGGCCAGCATTTGTTTGGCGTCGTAGATGATGCCGTCCTTGATGGTCCAGCAGATTCCGCCGACCCGTTCCGGTTCACCGGTTTCATCGTTCAGCCGAATCGCGCCGGTGCCGAACAGGACCTTCAGATTCACTAGCGGGTTTTCTTCGACCAGAATCATGTCCGCCAGCAGGCCTTCGCGGACGACGCCGTATTCGATCGGTTGGCGTTTCGG
>JAYVKA010000700.1:0-8465 GCA_043768885.1 Planctomycetota bacterium | reverse complement strand
CGTCAAAATTTTCATTTGTCTCGAATCGACTGCCGTCAAAACAGGACGAATCAAGAGGTTCGTTAACGGATATCCAGGATAGCTGTACCTCGATACTGCATTCGCCCCTTTGGCGCCTTCCGGAAATCTCTTCGGTACGTCGTCCATGTCTTGACGTGAGTCATTCCGGCGATGCGAATGAACTCCTTGAAATCCCTCGCGATGAACTGCGGCCCATTGTCGGTGATGATTCGCGGTTTGGCTTCGGGGAACTTTTCGCGAGCACGCTAGAGGATCGTTTCGACGTCGGATTCCTCCATTTTTTCGCGGATTTCCCAGTGGATCACAAAGCGGCTGAAACCATCGAGGATCGAGCACTGAAAATAAAACGTGCCCGCGATGTTGAGATACGCAATGTCCAGGTGCCAGTGCTGATGAGGCGTGAGTGGTTGCTAAAAGCCGGTACCCTTCTTTGTCGGTTTGGGCGAATCTCCGGCGAGCAATGCGGCGCGGCGAAGCACGCGGTAAACGGTCGAAGGGCTCACCGCCACGGAGTCGTCGTCGAGCATCATGTACGCCATCCGGCGATAGCCTTCGGTCGGATTGCTGCGAGCGAACGATTCGATCGAGAGTCGCTCGTCGTCGGTGATCCAGTGGTCGCGTGGAACCCAAGCGTTGTGTTCGTTGACCTTGCCGAAGCGCTGCTTCCAGTTCTGGAACTTGCTGCTGGCGAGGCAGATCCATTTGAGAAAGCGACAGGCGGGAATCTCCGTCCTGTCGCTCCAGTGCCGGACATGATCAACGACGTTGTCGCGCGTATCCGGCTCGACCCATTTGTTTTTCAGGTTTCCCCAAGCGTTTTTTTTAGATCGGTAAAGGCCTCGGCCAGTTCGGCGACGACTTCGTTTTTCTGTCGAAGCTTTTCCTGGAGCTGGGCGATCCTGCGATCTTTGGAGTCGGTGTCGGCTTTGGTTTTCCGCCCGTTGTCGAACGCGGCATGGCCGTTTTCAAAGAACTCCTTGAGCCAGTTGTAGACCTGGGTCGGATAAAGTTTGTATTCGTCGCACAAGTCCGAGACGGGAACTTACTCCAGCAGTTGTCGTTTGAGAATTTTGACTTTTTCCGGTCCGGGAAAATGCCGCCGCTTGCTTTCTTTCATCGTTAGTCCTCCCCAAAAGGGTTAAACTAACTCAACCATCACACTTTTCCAATTCCGTCCGGAGCAAAACAGGATCGGTAAAAGCCAGCAGCTATCATCCAGGCGGTGTAAACGCTACGGCAGCGGATGGGATTGTCAGGTTTGTCTCCGATTCAATATCGAATTCCGTTTGGGAAGCGGTTGGAACCCGGGCAGAAGGAGAATGAGAGACGTTGGATTGAAGTTGAGTTCCAGGGGATTCAGCAATAATTCTTGGACGAATCGTAAAATTTTGGGACCAAATGACAAAGATTTTTCTTGTATGGAAACTCAAAATCCAATACGAATTAAGCGACGATTTGCCACGTCCAAACCAACCCCGTCATGAAGTAGGAAGAGCCTTTTCCAAGTCGATTTCGGAATCTTTCGCTGTGAAAAAACGGGATTCTGCTATTCTGTAGGCACCCGCCAGCACGCTCCCTTTTGATTCCGGAAATCTGCTACGGGCATTACTCCGTCGATGAATCCAGAATGTTTCACGCCGGGTTTCCCATTGGCCAGGTGAACGACACTTTTGCCGCGCCCGACACTTCAGTCAAGGATTTGTCCGCAATGCAGTTACCAGTCATCCAGCCAGGCCAGACCGATTCGGCGCGTCTCGAAGCGTTGCCCGCGATGCCGCGCCCGGGCGCGGGTGATCGCCGATGCACTGGACCTGTGGCGCGAATTCCGCTGCCGATGTCGATGAAAGAAGCGGCGAATCGGGGCTGGGACGAACTTGATGTCGTGTTCATCACTGGCGACGCCTATATCGATCACCCCAGTTTCGCGATGGCGATTTTGGGAAGGACGCTCGAAGCAGCCGGCTACCGCGTCGGAATTATTTCCCAACCGGATTGGCGTACCTGTGACGACTGGCGACGATTCGGTCGGCCGCGGCTGTTCTTCGGAATCAGTGCCGGCAACATGGACTCGATGATCAACCACTACACAGCGAACCGGAAAGTCCGAAACAGTGATGCCTATTCGCCTGGTGGACGAATTGGTTTGAGACCCGACCGCGCAACGCTCGCCTATTGCCAACGTGCGCGCGAAGCGTTCAAGGGCGTGCCGGTAATCGCCGGTGGAGTCGAAGCGTCTTTGCGGCGACTGGCCCATTACGATTATTGGAGCGACAAGGTCCGCAAGTCGATCTTGCTGGATTGCAAAGCCGACTTGCTGGTTTACGGTATGGGCGAAAACCCAATCGTCGAAATTGCCCAGCGACTGGACGCTGGCGAAACCGTGCAAGACCTTCGCGATATGCGGGGGATGGCATACGCACTAGGTGCCAGCGAGCCAGTCCCGGAAGACGCGATCACGCTGCCGAGTTACGAACAAGTCGTTGCGAGCAAGGAAGATTTCGCCGAAGCGACAAAGATCATTCACAACGAAACCAATCCGTACAACGCGCGACGATTGATCCAGATGCACGATCGGCAGGCCGTGGTGACAAACCCGCCGCAGTTTCCGATCAGCGAAGAAGCGATGGATCGGATCTACGATTTGCCATACACGCGTCGGGCCCATCACGCTTACACCGAACCGATTCCGGCTTTCCAGACGATCAAGGATTCCGTCACGATCATGCGGGGCTGTTTCGGCGGTTGTACTTTTTGTTCGATCACCGCCCATCAGGGGCGGATTATCCAGTCGCGCAGCAAGCAATCGATTGTTGGCGAAATCAAACAAATGACCGCTGATCCTGAATTCAAGGGAATCGTCAGCGACATCGGCGGGCCGACGGCCAACATGTACCAGATGCGATGCACTCGTCCGGAAGTCGAAGCAAAATGCCGCCGCCAGTCGTGTGTTCATCCTTCGATTTGCAAACTGCTCGGCACTGATCACGGCCCGCTGATTCAACTGATGAAGGAATCCCGCGAGGTCGACGGTATTCGCAAGGTGCTGGTTGCCAGCGGAATTCGCATGGACCTCGCTCACCGATCGCCCGAATACATGAGCGAGTTGGTGCGGCATCACGTGGGTGGGCTGTTAAAAGTTGCACCCGAACACGCCGACAACAAGGTTCTGACGAACATGCGAAAGCCTTCGATCGAAGAGTTCGCCAGTTTCTCGGACCAGTTCCGTGACCAGTCGGAGAAGGCTGGCAAGAAACAATATCTGGTGCCGTACTTTATCTCGTCACATCCGGGGAGCGATCTCAATTCGATGATCGACCTTGCGATTTTCCTGAAACGAAACGGCTATCGGCCTGATCAGGTCCAGGATTTTATTCCCGCCCCACTCGATGTCGCGACATGCATGTACTACACAGGGATGGATCCGTTTTCGAAGCAGCCGGTGTACATTGCCAAAACGCTGAAGGACCGAAAACTGCAACGGGCGCTGATGCAGTTTTTCAAAGCCGAAAACTGGTTCGAAGTCCAGGCTGCATTGCGGCAGGCTGGTCGGACCGATTTGATTGGCGAAGGCTGCGATTGCCTGATTCCTTCACAGCCTCCCAAAGCAGCGCTGGACGCGCGCCGAAAAAATGCCGACGACCGGTTCCGAGGTGACTACGTTCACACGATCGGCGGCAAAGGCAAACCGCCCGGTTCCCCCGACAAGAAGAAGGGCTCCAAAAAACAATCCCGTTTTGCTCCCGGCCAAGGCTATCGCCCCGACCGCCGCACCACCCGCAAACCTCCCGAATAAACACTGGTTCCGGGGCTCCTTGGAATCCACTGCTCCTGAAGGCTCCGCCTGAATTCCTCACTCGTTTTCCACAGTCATTGCTTTCTTGCTGGGTCTGGGCAAAAGACGAACAATGATATTTCCAAAAAATCTGGATTTCCTGACCTCTGCTTCAGTGTTTTTTCGCCTGTTTAAGTGCGAATCAATTTGACACACATTAAGTTTAACGAAGGAAGTCTTCATGAGTACAGTCTGGTCCGTACATAGCGGTTGGCGAATTGACAGTGTGATGGGAATTGGGATGGGAGCTTCCGTGCCCATTATCGAGATCGGCGCGGGATACGATGGCATCAACGTGACACTGGTGAACATGTCGACCAGGAAAAAAGTGATGTATCAGGGAGATGGACTTGGCGGATCGATAGGTGCCGGATTGAATCCTTTTAACATGTCTGCTGCGGGCCCTGCGCACGAAACGTTAAACAACTACATCAACACTTGGCCTGGCAGCAAATTGACCAAAGAAAGTTTTGTCGGCGCGCTGTATGTGTTTTCGGCAAACTCCGAAATCATGTCGGCAACCCAAAACGGCCAACTTTGGTACTTCCGGGGAAAAAGCAACTATTATCCGGCCCCGTTTGGATCGGTCGCCGCTGCGGTAGTCGCAGGTCAGGGGGCGAGTACCGAGATTCTTGCTGGATCATTCAGTTGCATGCGTTACAATCTCGAATATGTCAAGGAATCCGAATAGCCCCCGACGGGCCCTGATTTTTTGTTTGGCCCCAATGCGCCCCGGCATGAACCTGCCGGGGATCATTGCACCACCCTGAAACGAACTTCCCTGGTGGCTACGCCATCAATCCCCGTATTGTTTCGTCACCCTGCGACGTCCATTCGCGCTCGCTGAACTTTCCCAGGCCAAAACCGCCTTTTCATGCCCCAACATCCATTCTTTCCGTCGAACACCGCCACCGTAACCGGACAATTCACCATTGGAACGCACAACCCGGTGGCATGGTACGACGATTGCCAGCCGGTTATCTCCATTCGCCCGACCCACAGCCCGTTGTGCATTTGGTTTACCTACTCTTTTCGCAATCACTTCATAGCTGGTCGTCGTGCCGTACCCGATTTTCAAAAGCTCGTTCCAAACCCCGACCTGAAATTCCGTTCCGTCGATAAACAGCGGCAATTCAAACTTCTGGCGCAGGCCCTGGAAGTATTCATCCAGCTGCACTTGTGTTTGGTTCATGATGTCGTTTTCACCAGGAACCATCGGACGCTTGAGCAGTTTTGACAGTCGTTTAAACTGTGTTTCCAGCATTCGCCGTTCGGCAAACTCGAGCAAGTACAACTGTTTGTCATCGCTGGCCACGATCATCGGCCCTAGCGGAGTCAGCAGCCGGTTGACCATGATTCCCGACTCGACATTTTCGACCGCACCAGCCGGACATCCGAACCAGTTTTGAAACGCCGTTCGAAACCCGCTGACTGAATCGTACCCCGCATCGAACGCCGCTTGCGTAACATCATGACCGACCGACAATCGGGCCAGCGCCGTTGATAATCGCCTACTGCGAAGGAACGAATGAAACGTGATCCCATGATTGGAAAGAAACCATCGCCGGACCCGCGCCGGTTCAGCACCGCAATCGCGAATATCCTGGTCTTTCCATTTGCGAGCCGGATCGTTTTCGAACCGTTCAACCACCGACTCCAGCCACTCCGGCATCTGTCCGGCCACTTCCATCGGCCGACACTTTTTGCAAGGCCGATACCCAGCCGACAACGCATCGGCTGAACTTTCGAAAAACGCCACATTTTTTTTCAGCGGTTTTCGCGCCGTACAAGTCGGCCGGCAAAAGATCCCCGTCGTCTTCACCGCCATAAACAGAATCCCGTCATACTCTGAATCCATTCGGGAGCAGGCCGAAAACTTTTCGTCAAAATCGATCATCGTCGTGGTCATGGTTCGCCGCTGGCTAAATTACAATCTGAAAACCGGTTTCAAAGGTTCCGTTATCCTACCGCGATCAGCAAAACCCGTTCCACCGAAAAATGAACAACGAATTCGAATTCCCGAATTCCGTCCCGTGATCTGCCTCAACGCCGCCAGCACTGCGCGCGGGTCTCCCACCCACGCGCATATGAGAATCATCTGTTTCCTACTTCAACTTGACTTCGACCCTGGCAATATCAAGAATCAATCCACTCATCAATTCGGTGTTATTCAGGGAACTTTCGAATACCTTTTTTGTCTGATCAAGAAATGGCTCCAAATTCACACTTTATTGCGTTTGCCGGTTTTTGAATTCTCATTTCGGGATGCGGCGGCTCGAATGTATCTGCTGCTCCACACTTGTTTCTCGGCGTGCCCGAAAACGAAACTTCGAGCGAAGGACCTGTTGGGTTGTACAATGGGGAGTCCATTCGGATCCATGACGTTTCAAAAGTCCGGCAGGTGCCATTCGAAGACTGTTTGGCGGCGAAACAGGCTGGGAAAATGGTTGGGGAAGAGGAAAACAAGGGCTATGTATATTGGGCCGTCAAAGTGGATTGTGATGTGCCAGTCGAAAAGGCAACTGCGTGGGTTACTGTCCTCAAACAGTACAAATCCGGAATGCAATGACATGCCGCGTTGGCTTGGCGTACAGGCTCACACTTGGCCAGCCAACCCGGGTGGTGCGCCTTCGACAAGCGGCTGTCCTCACCTCGCCCGACAATATTTGTTCCTACGCCAGCATTTTTGATTTGTCGGATTGTTTGACAAACAGGTTCATAAATTCGCTGACGGGCTGTTTTTCCAGTTGCGATGCGTCGCCGAACATTTCTACGATTTCGGTGGCAGTGGCGGGTGGGAAATGGCCTTCGCAGGCGCCAAGGAATTTGCTTTTCATTACGGGCAAGCCCTCTTCACGTCGGCGGCGATGGCCGATCGGGAACCAGACCTCAACCGGTTCCGTGCGGCTGCCATCGGCGAAGAAAACCTGTACCCGGTTTGGGATTGCGCGCTGGTCGGGATCGTAGTAGCCTTCGGTGAATTTGGTGTCTTCGCTGACCACCATCTTCTCGCGAAGAGCATCAATTCGCGGATCGGCTGCCGCGTGGTCTTCGTAATGATCGGCTGTCAGTTCGCCAAAGATCAATCCGATGGCCGTCATGTATTGCAGACAATGGTCACGGTCGGCCGGGTTTTTCAGCGGGCCTTTTTTGTCAATGATTCGAACGGCGGGTTCCTGCGTATGAATTTCAATTCGCTCGATCGAACCCATGCGGTCTTTGACTTGTGGGTGGAGAGTGATTGCGGCTTCGACAGCAGTCTGGGCGTGGAACTCGGCCGGGAAAGCAATTTTGAAAAGAATGTTTTCCATCACGTACGCATCCAGCGGTCGAGACAGCTGAACTTGTTGACCCTTGAACAATACGTCCTGAAATCCCCACTTCGGAGCGGACAGCGGAGTTTGATATCCCATTTCGCCGGTCATCGCGATTAGTGCCAATCGCACAGCGCGGCTGGTCGCGTCACCGGCTGCCCAGCTCTTTCGCGAACCTGTGTTTGGTGCGTGGCGGTAAGTCCGCAGCGCTCCGCCGTCCAGCCATGCATGAGAAACTGCGGCCGTGGTTTGGTCTTGTGTCGCGCCCAGCATTTGTGACGCGACGGCGGTGCTTGCAATTCGGACCAACAGCACGTGGTCCAGTCCGACCCGGTTGAACGAGTTTTGCAGTGCGAGTACGCCCTGGATTTCGTGGGCCTTGATCATCGCGGTTAACACATCGTGCATTGTTACCGGTTCGCCTTTGACTCGCGAACTATAATCGGCGACTGCCAGAATCGCGCCCAGATTGTCTGACGGATGCCCCCATTCCGCGGCCAGCCAGGTGTCGTTAAAGTCGAGCCAGCGAACGATCGTGCCGATGTCAAAGGCGGCTTTGACCGGATCGAGTTCGAGATTCGTTCCTGGTACTCGGCAACCACCCGTCATTTGTGCACCGGGAACGACCGGGCCCAGCATTTTTCGGCATGCCGGATAGTTCAGTGCCAACAACCCGCACCCCAGGCTGTCCATCAAACACCAGCGCGCCGTTTCGTAAGCGACTTTGCTGGTGATATTTTTGTTGTGAACGTAGTCGGCGATTTCGGCGAGTAACGAATCCATTGATTGTTCGGTCCTGACAAATGGGAAACTGTTTGAGATTGTTCCGTGCAATCACAGGCAGGAAGCCTATGCCACGTTGATTTCTACGCTGCTTCAATGACCATTGCGACAGCGTTTCCGCCACCCAGGCAGAGGCTGGCGACGCCGGTTTTTTTGCCGGTTCGTTTCAAGCCGTACATCAACGAAACCAGGACGCGGGCTCCGCTGGCGCCGATCGGATGCCCCAGCGAAATTCCGCCTCCCGACACGTTGACGTTTTCGTCCGCCAACTTTAACTCGCGAACACAGGCGACCATCTGGCTGGCAAAGGCTTCGTTGATTTCGAACAGATCGACGTCGGCCGTTGTCTTGCCGCATTTTTTCAAGGCACCACGAATCGCTTCGACCGGCGCGATGAAAAGATCTTCCGGTGCCGTGCCCGAAGTGTGCGAAGCGAGAATGCGAAATTTCCAGCCGGCTTTCGCTGCAACCGATTCGCTAACGACCACAACAGCAGCGGCTCCATCGCTCAATGT
>JAYVKA010000699.1:0-4075 GCA_043768885.1 Planctomycetota bacterium | reverse complement strand
TCGGCAGCATAACTCGCGGTCCGGTGGGTCGCCAACTCAGCCCATACGAGCCGGACATCAGCTTTTCCGTATTCTCAAACGAGACCTGCAAAAACCCGTCGTCACAGCCCCAAGCCGTTTGCGTGTTGAAGAACATGACTTCGTTCGTCATGTCGGCCACAATTTTCAAGGCGTGAATCGGGTCGGGCAAGTGATAGAAAATGCCCTTGAAAATGGTGACGTCGAATTTGGGAAGGGTCTTGTTGGGGAGATCATACAAATCCGCGACGGTGAAACGGATTCGGTCGCTTTGACCAACCGTGCGATGTTGCTGGATGAATTGGGCCTGGTTGATCCAGTGTTCGCGGACATCAAAGCCGTAACAGAAGTCCGCACCCATGTCCCGTGACCAGAACGAATACCCGCCGGCATTGCAGGCACAATCGAGGACCCGTTTTCCGCCAAGCCCATCCGGGTAGATCATCCCCATCATGTTCTTGTAGGGCGTCTCCAGATTCAGGAGTGAAATTCCGTCGTTCTCGGCCCGTTCCAAATCACCGCTTTCCGAAAAAACTCCGCCCGTCGAAACCGATTCGTTGATCGCGATGTTCTGGTGCCATGGGCCCAGTTCACGAATTTGCGAGATCAAGCCTTCGTTTGTTTCAGCTTCCTGATTCATTTCCGACATCCGTTCCTCGTTCATTTTCCATACGTGAAGTCGTCGCCAGGACTCTACGCCCCCTGAACCAGCTTGTTTGCAGCTTCGACAACCTTGCCGGCAGTGATGCCGAAATGCTCGTACAGTTTTTCGCTGGGTGCCGACGCACCAAAGCCGGTCATGCCGATGAAGACTCCGCGCGAGCCGATGTATTGCCGCCAACCCATCGCGAGACCCGCCTCGACGGCAATTCGATTTTCGCAACTCTGTGAAAAGACGCTTTCCTGGTATGCCGGCGTTTGTTCGTCGAACAGCTCCCAGCAAGGCATGCTGACGACACGCGGATGAATTCCGGCTGCGTGCAAGTGCCGCGCGGCATCCATGCAGATATCGATTTCACTGCCAGTGCCGATCAAAATTACCTGGAATTCCTTTTCGGGTTGCCACAAAACATAGGCCCCGTTTTCCAGACTTCCCGCAGGCCCATGTCCGGCTCGTGTATTCGCAGCAACATTTTGCCGGGTCAAAACGAGTGCCGTTGGCCGGCGGGTCTGACTCATCGCAACCCGCCAGGCGTCGGCTGTTTCTGTTGCATCGGCCGGGCGAACGACCAGCAGATTGGGAATCGCGCGACAGGCAGCCAGATGCTCGACCGGTTGATGCGTTGGGCCGTCTTCGCCCAGTCCAATCGAATCGTGGGTCAGAATGTACGTCACCGGCTGGTGCATCAACGCGCTCAACCGAATCGCCGGTCGCATGTAATCAGTGAACACAAAAAACGTCGCGCAGTAACTTCGCAGATTGGATAGCGACAACCCGTTACAGATCGACGCCATCGCGTGTTCGCGGACGCCGAAGTGAAAATTGCGACCGCCCGGATTCGATTTCGACATGTGACCGGCTGCGGGATCGTCGATGATCGAGTTGTTGGAACCTGCCAGGTCAGCCGACCCGCCCAGCAACCAGGGCAATGACGGTGCGATCGAGTTCAGGATTTTTCCACTGCTGGTGCGGGTCGCGACAGGCTTTTCTGCCGGAACAAATGCATCAAACGCCGCGATCGTTGCGGCGGGCAATTCCCGGTTCGCCATCTGTCGAAGTTCAGTCGCCAATCCGGGATGGCTCTTTGCAAAAGCGTCCATCGTTAGTTGCCAGCCGGAATGCATCTCGCCGCATCGCGAACCGATGGTGTTTTCAAAATGTTCCATCACGTCCGGTGGAACCAGAAATGTTTCGTCTTCGGGCCAGCCGTAGTTCTTTTTGGCACTGCGGATTTCTTCGTCACCCAATGGCGAACCGTGGGCCGACGCCGTGTTCTGTTTTTTCGGAGCACCGTAGCCGATTACGCTTTTGACGACGATCAGCAGGGGCCGATCGCCGCCTTGATCGAACTTGTTAAATTCGCGATCGAGTGCATCGATGTCGTTGGCATCAGAAACTTCGGATGTCGCCCAGCCCATCGCCTCGAACCGCTTTCGAACATTCTCCGAAAACGCGAGATCGGTGTTCCCTTCGATTGTGATATTGTTGTCGTCGTAGATCCAGCAAAGATTTCCCAGTCCCAGGTGCCCGGCGATTGAAGCTGCTTCGCTGCTGATCCCTTCCATCAAATCGCCGTCGCTGCAAAGTGCAAACACGCGATAGTCGAACAGCGTTGCACCGGGCAGGTTGTAGCGCCTGGCCAGCCAACGGGATGCGATCGCCATGCCGACACTGTTCGCGACCCCCTGGCCGAGTGGACCTGTTGTTGTTTCTGCACCGACTACTTCGCCGAATTCCGGATGGCCGGCGCATGGACTGTGCAGCTGCCGGAAATTTCGAATGTCGTCCAGCGAAACGGCTGACGTGCCGTCTTTCTTTTTCACGTTCGCCAGATGCAACATGCTGTACAACAACATCGAAGCATGACCACAAGACAAAACAAACCGGTCGCGATTCCACCAGTCAGGATTGGCCGGATCGTACCGCAGCCATTTCGTCCACAGCGAATACGTCACCGGTGCGAGGGCCATCGGCGTGCCAGGGTGCCCGCTGTTGGCCTGTTGCACGGCGTCCATGGACAAAGTGCGAATGGTATTGACCGCCAGTTGGTCAATCGAAACTGTTGCCGGATCCATTATGTTCCCCAAATCGCGAACGAAAATCTGCCAAATGGAGCCAATCCTGCGGGCTCCAGACCGGTAAACTTAATGCGACAGCACTCTCTCGCCAAGGGATTCAAACCGCGTCGAATCAGCCCGGTGAATTGCCCAATTGGATTGGAATTGCGACCAATCATTCCTGGCTGCGGTTTTTTTGACAGAAACTTCGCCAAAAGATTACGATGTCGGTTGATTGGTTGGCTTGAATACGACAATGATTGTATGTGGCCCGAACCAACAAGCCTGTTTGAAAAGACCTGAATATGGACCGCCGAAAATTTAGCCTTGCCCTGTCGTCTTCAATTTTGGCATTTTCGGGCGCGAATGTTTTCGCAAGTTCGATTTTACCTTCGCGCGACCGAAAAGGAACGGCGAACGAAAAATCTCCGGCTGAATTGATTACTCCGGACGCGCAAAAGGCGATCGACAAGGGGCTGGCTTACCTGGCCAACCGCCAAATCAAGAACGGCCGGAACCGCGGCGCGTTTGGAAACAGCAGCTATTCGGCTGGCGTCGCGGCGGCATCGTTGGGTGGATTGGCATTCATGGCCAGCGGTTGTGCGCCCGGCCAGGGGAAGTACGGACGAAGCATCGACGCGTGCATCGATTTCGTGATGTCGCAGGTTAGCGAGTCGGGCTACATCTCGCGAACTGACAATGCTGTTCATGAGAACATGTACGGTCATGGATTTGGAATGTTGTTTCTTTCGCAGGCTTACGGCATGACCCGCAAGGCGGAAATTGGCGACAAGTTGCGGAAAGCTGTGAAGCTGACGTGTACGACCCAGAATCCGGCTGGCGGCTGGCGCTATCAGCCTTCACCAACCGACGCCGACCTCTCGATCACTGTTTGCCAGATTATGGGACTGCGCGGTGCGCGTGATACGGGAATCGATGTTCCGGACGATATTCGAAAAAAATGCATCGACTACGTTTTGAAGAGCCAGAACAAGGACGGCAGTTTCCGCTACACGATGCAGGGTGGCCACACCACGTTTGCAATGACGGCGGCCGGTGTCACTTCGCTTTACAGCGCGGGAATATACGAAGGCAATGCAGTCGAGAAGGCCTTGCAGTGGCTGGAGAACAGTGGCCGGAATGGCGGACACTATTTTTACTCGAACTATTACGCGACCCAGGCGATGTGGCACGCTGGCGGTGAACACTGGAACCAGTGGTATCCGGCGATGCGTGATGAACTGGTTTCGAAACAGGACGCCGAAGGAGGATGGAGCCGCGAGAGCGAAGCTGGTCCCGAATACGGCGCGGCGATGGCAGGAATCATCCTGCAAATTCC
>JAYVKA010000698.1:0-3003 GCA_043768885.1 Planctomycetota bacterium | reverse complement strand
GAACCAGAACTCCGGTTTTCATTTGCCTGTTTCTTTCCCTGACGAATTCGAAAACAGTTTCAATTGACGGGGACTCAGGACATCCTGTGGTTCTTCGTGAATTCCCAGTTTCGCGTTGACTTTTACCTGTTGCAAACGGGTCAACGGCAAGTCCTTCATTTTCGAGTTTCGAAGATAGTACAACTGGTCGGATTCTTTGGCGTCGTCCGCTTTCTGGTTGGGTTCCAGTTTGACCGCCCGATCACCCGTGATCTTTTTTGCCGTTTGAAACTGCGATTCGTTGTGAGCGAAAACTTTCGATGCGCATTCCATGCTTTGTGCCGTTTTGACCAGCGACTCGTAGGCGATGGCGGTTGGATCGTATTCAACTTCGACAACTTCCAATTCGTCGCGCCAGCCTGAACGCGTATTTAAAACACCGTCGAGTCGGCCCAAACGAGCTTCCCCTTCCCAAAAACAATGCATCGCAAACGTTGCCGTTTTTCGTTTGGCATTCGACTCTGCAGCAACCAGTTCCAGATAGGCTGGCACCCGGCGTTTTTCAGCCTTAAGTGCAGCGATCATTTTTTTTGCGGTATCGCCGACGCTCCACAAACCGTCCTGGCGTTTCGTAACATCTTTTCGGTCGGCATTCAGATACCGCACGACCGGGTTGTTCCAGGTGGGTTCATTGAATTCCTTCATCAACGCAGAATCTTCATCCCGGTTGTTGAATACGAGAACGGGAACGAATTCGGTTTCGATGGCTTCGACGATCAACGGAGCGGACAGGACCTGTCCGCCAAAATCCTGGCACGTCTGTCATCCAGGGACTTCCTGAAACAGGACAAACAACGGCCGCCCCGATTCGCTGGAAATCTTTTGAGCCGCGTCCCAGTTGCGAGTCCATGCGACGGTGCCGATTTCCTTTGGTGCGGATTCGAAGCCGTACAATGCGATGTCAGCGGCGGGAGCCATGACTACATCTTCCGGATCTTTGGTGGTAGTCTCAACGCGTGACTGCCCGCAGGAGGGTCGTGAAACAATGATTGCCAAAACAATCACTGCTGCCCTTGCCAACTTTGAAAACATTTTCGATGCCTCATTCAACGAGTCAAAAATCACAGGCAGGATGCCTATGCCACGGGGTTAACTCCAGATGTCGCTGGTGGAATCGCCGGTGGGGAAACGGATTTCGTGGGCGCGGGCTGGGCCGCCGGGTTCGGCTCCGAAATCGACCAGGAACTTTTCGTTCAACTTCATGCCGCCGTTGACGTTGTCGCAATCGACTTGCAGCAACCACGAGCCGGCTTCTTTCATGTCCGGATAGAACTGGTCGTCCCACGGACTGTACAACGAGTTGGTGACGTACAGCCGTTTTCCGTCCAGGCTGAGTTGCAGCATTTGCGGGCCACCACCCATTTTTTTGCCGCGGAACTGGAACTCTTTGCCAATCACACCGCCCAGCCACAGCTGGCCGGTCAGTTTGGGATTCGCCGGATCGCTGACATCCTATTGGCGCAGGTCGCCATGCAGCCAGTTCGAGAAATACAGGAAGCGGTCATCCATCGACAGTACGAGATCGGTGATCAAGCCTGGTACGGGGAATGGCCAACCATCAACCTCGATTCCTTCGACCTGAATCACTTTTTCTGCTGTCCATTTGTTGGCACCTTCGGGTTTGTGCCAGTGCCACATTGTGCTGCTGAGTGCCGCGCCAACGAATCCGTGGGTGCTGGTCGGTTCGTGGTGGAAGCGGACTTCCAGCGGGATCATGCCTGTTTCGCCGAGGTCCAGTGACTGGATGATTTTTCGATCAGTCCAGTCCCAGAAGTGAATATGGCGACCGTATTTTCCGGCGGCGACTTCGTCCGGCTTGAATCCACCAGCAACGGTTCTTGGCGAGGCCCACTCGCTGCTAATCATGACGTTGTGACGGGGCTGATACCAATAGTCGTAGTTGAAATTCATGGCACCGGTATCTTCGGTCCATTTGCCTTTGACATTGAAATCGTGGTCGAGCAACATGAATCCGCCCGGAGCATTGCCATCGGCGTCGCCCAGCATCGAGATCATGATTTCGCCGCTGGCCAGGCAATGCACGGTGTGGGGCGTCGATAGTCCTGTTTTGGCTTTGATGGTTTCCGGCTCGATGACTTTGTGGATTTTCGGAGCCTTCGGGTCTTGCGTATCGATGATGTAAATGCGACTGGATTTCAGCCCCGGCAGGACCATGAACCTTCGCCCTTCTCCGCCGCTTTGAGTGACTTCACCGTGGCAGCTGCTGCACGAGTTCCAGCCGAAATGGTGAAGCTCGTCGCCGACGTTTGGCATGTCCAGGCGGTGAACGATCTCGCCAAAGGTCTTCGAATCCGGCCCGAGATCGATGGTAGCCAAATAGTCCGGTTTGGCAGCAGTCGATGTTCCAACCCGAATCGCTGGTATGTAGGCAACCGTTTCCCGCGGCGAGGCGATGGCGTCGGCGACTGTCGCGTAGATTCGATCACAACAGGTCGCTCCATCCTGGGTGTCCTGTAAAACGAGGCCAAGCCCGTTTACTCCGGCATGTGCTGCCGATGGCAACCCGGCGGCGGCTAATGCGGCTGCGGCGGCGGTGGACTGGACAAACTGGCGTCGGTCGATCGATGGGCGACTACTCATTTTCATTCTCCGTATGCATTGAAAATGGGGTGTTGTTGAATCGTTGATTTGCGGCCGATTTGCCCACCAGGTGGGATAGCAGCTACAATGCCGATTATCGCGGTCCAACAGGGCAGTTGGCAACCGCCAGACACCATTTCCGAAGTAGTTTCGAGTCAGGATTGAAGCCCTATGTTTCGCCGCCATCATCCCATCCAAATCGAAATCGATCCGTTGGCGGTATCCTGTAAAACCTCGCACGTCGCGGTGCGGATGGACAGGATTGCGGAAAACTATCGACAGTTGGACCAGCTGTTGACGGAAGTCGAATCCCGGATGCCCACGTTTGAATTGACAGCTGAATCGCCGATGGCCGCGAACGAG
>JAYVKA010000697.1:0-2009 GCA_043768885.1 Planctomycetota bacterium | reverse complement strand
CGACCGAAATGTCCTGCACGGCCTGAACTTCAAAATTGACGAATGAAGACCCTGCCGGAATCGTCACTGTCGCTGGCAGGATCAATTCGCTGGTATCCGTCGTGAGCGTGACGGTCACGGCGTTCGCAGTGCTGCCAGTGCGGCGGATGTTGGCGAACAGTTTAGTGCCCTCCGCCACCGAGCGGACGGAAAACCCCGGAATCAACGTTGCCGTGCCCGGCGTTTCCACAATGCCTTCCAGCCAGAGGCGAAACACCGGTTCGTCTGCATCGTTTGTCAACAGACGCAGTTCGCCACCGAAGTACCCCGTTGTCGTTGTCAGCAATCGCACGTCCAGCGTTGTGGTCTGTCCAGGTTGGACCGTAGCAGCCGGAGCGGTCGCCAGTTCGTAGCCCAGCGGCAATGAAACCGCACCGAGGGTCAGCGGTGAAGAGCCAGCATTCGTAATCGTGAATGACTGCACCGGTGCGGCTTCGTTGGCGGCGACGGTGCCAAAATCGATGGGCGTGAAACGCTGATCTCGAATGAATTGCGTGCCCTGTTCAACCCGGATTTCCGGTGCGCCAGCGCTGGACACTGTGAATGTCTGATTAGCCAATTCAATCCCGTTCTGCTGCCAGTCTGCGGTCCATGTTCCGTCTGCCCCGCTGGAAGGCAGGTTCGCAAAGTAAAACCATTGTGACGCCTTGAAGAACGAATTGCCCTGAGTGAACGTTTGTTCGAAAAACACAGATCCATCCGGTCGCAGGAAGCGAACCGTGCGGGTATCGCTGGGCAGCATGGCCCCTGCAATCACCCAGAAGTAGACACGGCTTCCCGGTGTAAACGTCCGCATGTCTTCCGGTCGCTCAGTCCATTCCGAGGCGGTGGGAGATGTGCTGCTGAAGCCTGAGCGGATCGCGTGGCGATAGTCGGCGGGGTACGCGGGCGGTGTGACCCAGAACGTCGCCGGATCGAGCATCGTTTCGATGTGATGATTACCATGCCGAAGTGAAAAATGCACATGGGCTCCGCTGGAGAAGCCGGAACTGCCCATCCAGCCGAGAAATTTTCCGCTCGAGACGGAATCTCCGACTTTGACAGAAACAGAATCTCGCCGCAGATGCCAGTACGCTGTTTGCCAACCGTTGCCATGATCAACGATGACATAATTGGCCGCTGGAGCCGGATCCGCGAATCCAATGTTGCGGTCGAATTCACCGTCATGTACAGACGACACCACGCCGTCGGCAGCCGCGTAGATTCCAATGCCCTGGTCTGAAGCCGCAAAACCGTCCGGGCCCAGATCAATCGCATCATGTCCGCCGGAGTCAAGATCGTAGGTGAACTGACCACCCCGGAAATCTCGCAGCATTCCAGGACGGGGATCAAGATCCGCAAAATTGGTGATGCGCCAGTCAACGCCTGCGGTACCGGTGACAAAGTTACTGAGTTTCTGAGGCAGATTTGCAGCGGACACGGGCGTCATCGAAAATGCAAAGCCGTTATCGTTTTCGTTGTCCTCGGCAATCTGCCCCAGTGAATCAAGCATGACCTGAACATTGTGTGACCCGGCTTCGGCGTAACCGTGTAACATTCCGGCAAACCATGTCCCGCTGCCAAAACCCGCACCGTACGTGACGTCGGTACGGTCTACTTCGACGCCGTCCACAATCACTCGAATTGCGTAGACGGCCGACGCAGCCAAACTGTCCGTTGTGTAATCCGCACGGATTTCGAGTCGCTCGCCCAGGATGGGACTGGTAGTCTTCGTGCCGGTCCCGTCTACCAGATAGGCATCTGTGATGGCGAGATTGCTCAGCAGCGTTCGATCCTCAAGCGGCTCTGTCTGGCCTCCCGTGGCACGGATTGAAAACAGTGCTGGAACCCTTGCGGCATAACGCCTGCGGCGACGTGTGTTCATGGGAATCTCTCTGTGCGACAAAAACAGCTAAACGGGAATTCTGCTCCTCCTGCAGTGCCGATGAAAGCATAGATGTTGAAATATCCGCGAAAAATCCGCAGGAAAT
>JAYVKA010000696.1:0-3070 GCA_043768885.1 Planctomycetota bacterium | reverse complement strand
GCCAGCGCAATTCCAATTGCGGGCCACAGACCCATGGCCTGGCAGAGGACCCAGCCGACGAGAAGCGGGATCAGGACTCGCACGATTTGTATCAAGTATCTCAAACCGTCACCTCAATCGAATCGCTGCCTGGGACTTTCAGTCTGGATGTAATTGCGACCCGCATTGTATTGCCGGGCTCGCCAGTTCTCATCAGGGCAAGATCCAGGAATTGTGACCACGCCCCGGAACAAATTCCCTTTCCAGGAGGCATTCGCATGCATCGACCAGACACCAAATTGGCTGAATTGCCCACGATTTTTTGCATACCAAGTTTTTGCATATCCCGTCCGGTTTCTGGCCGCAACTTCCTCTGGAGTAACAGCGACGTGCCGAAATGGCCCCCGATGGGGCCTCGGCCTGTAAGAAATCAGTCCCGCACCATTTCTTTCGCCGAGATGGTTCGACCTCGAGGAGAATTCGCGTGTTTCAGAAACTTGTTCGCACCACAGTATTGTGTTCAATACTTGCAGTCGGCGTGAACGTCCATGCCCAATTCACATACAACTGGAACAATGCGGGTGGGGGAAGTTATCACACCGCCGGAAACTGGTCGGCAGGTGGCGGGCGGTTGGAGTTCACTGGCAAGTTGACCAATGCTCCGGGAAGTTTCATTTCCGGAAACGGAACGCTGGCGACTTCATCCGGAACTCCTGGTAGTCTGGGGTTGAACAATCGGGGATCGATCGTGTTCACAAGCGGTGCCAACCATGTCTTCGGCGACGTCATGAACGAAGGCGGCGGCGTAATGGTGACAACGGGTGGAGCGACAACAACGTTTCATGACGACATGCTGCACAACGGCACGGAAATCCGGACCAGTGGCGACAGCAGATCCGTGTTTCCTGGATCCGTTGCTGGTGCCGGTTCCTTTACTGGTACGGGCGGTGTTTACTTTGAGGGCGACCTCCGGCCAGGCAAACAGTCCGGCGTCCGTCGGTTTTGACGGCGACGTATTCTTCAGTCCAACAGCGGGGCTGGACATTGAACTTGGCGGTTTGCTGGCTGGAACAGAATACGACCAGCTGGCGATTGACGGGTTGGTCAGCCTGGACGGATTGCTAAGCATTCAAACGCTCGGTGGGTTCTCGCCTGGAGTGGGTGACCAGTTTACGATCATCGACAATTTCGGAACCGACATGGTCTTGGGCCGCTTCATCGGATTGAACGAAGGCACCCAATTCTGGAGCGACGGAAATTCGTATCAAATCAGCAATGTGGGAGGCAATGGGAACGATGTTGTCCTGAGTGCGCTCTTCTCGGTACCCGAACCGGGATGTGCGATGTTGTTCACTTTGGCAGCAATCGGATTGACCCTGCGGCGCAATAAACGTCAGGTGTAGCACCTTGGTCGTTGATCGCTCCGCGATCAAAACGCTACTGGCAGGAACAGCTCTTGTTCGATGGATCGCTCCGTCCTGATCGCGGAGCGATCATCGACCAATCAACGGCCCGTCAATTGCCAATGGGCATTTCGTAGACTTGATAGGTTTTGTATTTTCTCAGTGGCAGGGCCCGGTCGAGGGCGTCCATCGAGGCGAGGTTGTCTTCGGCGATCCAGCCGAATTCCCAGCGGCTGTATTTGTGCCATTGGTCCGTCATCGATTTGGTAACGAGTGCCGAAATTCCTTTGGACCGGATTTCCGGATCGACTCCAAGCGCAATCAGCCGAACTTCCGGAATTCGTTTCATCCAGTAAAACAGCTGCGGATATCTGATCCAGTCGGACCGTCCCCAACAGCGCATGATCGCCCAGTTCAGATTCGGGATCGACACGTTGTAGCCCACCATCCGGTCACCCATATAAGCACCGATCACGGTTTCGGGATCGATGATCCGTCGCAACTGTTTGACCATAAAATCGAGTTCGCTGTCGCTAAGTGGCACGAAGCCCCAGCCCTTGCTGCGAATTACATTTCCGATCCGGTTGATCTCGCGAAGCATCGGTTCCAAAGTCTTGTTCGTACCGCGCCGGATCGACAACTCCGGAAACCGTTTTTGTAATCGCTCGCAGACTTGTCCCAACTTCTCGAATCGTCTTAAGGCCTCGTGATTGTCTTCCTCGGGCACGTACAAATAGCTGTGAAATTTCTTGACCGGTTGCAATCCGTAGTCGGTCAACAATCGATGATAGCAGGCAGGGGAATGGGCCATCATGACGAAGGGGGAATACTCGTGGCCTTCGGTCAGGATTCCGAATTCGCTTTTCATCGAAGGGCTGACTGGCCCGCGCATTGCATCGCAGCCTTCGCCGCGCAACCAGTCCTTTGCATTGTCCAACAGCAATCCCGAAACGGCGGGATCGTTGGGTGACTCGAAGAATCCGAAGAATCCAGTCTTGTCGGAATAGCGTTCGTTGTGCAACTCGTTGATGATGGCGGCGATTCGCCCGACCGGCTTCCGCCTCCGATAGGCAACCCAGACTTGCCGCATGGCATGCTCGTAAAATGGATGTTGCCGGGGATCCAGCGTCGCCCACTCCATGCCCTTTAGTGGTATTACTGCCGAAGGATCATCGCGGTAGAGGTTACATCGGACCTGATAGAAATCATTCCGTTGCCGACGGGATTCCACGACTGAAACACGCAATGTAGAAAATGCGTTCATCCGAAATCAAATACGCCCATTGAGTGGTGGGTGGATTGGAGTCAGAAGTCAAGAACAAGACCGCAGTCAATATTGTAATTTGAGTGGAAGCCAGTGCAAAATCCGCTGGCTTTTGCTTCCAGTCGCAAGGAAGGCAGGAAATGCTTCGGCTGGAAGCCAAAGCCACGATCTCAGAGCCGGTTTGGAAATGTCTTTTGGAATCTGTCGAAAAATCCCCGAATTCAAGCTTCTTCGGTCACCTCCAGCCAACGATGCTCGGCGTCGCTCAACTTGTCGGAAACGTCCGTGAACCGGGTATGCAGCTTCAATGCCTCATCGGCGTCCGTTGTTTGCATCAATTTTTCGTGAAGTTCCTTTTTGTCGGCGTCCAGCTGGGCGATTTTTCGTTCAAGGTCGCGAAGCAGTTTTTGTCGTTTTCGGTGGT
>JAYVKA010000695.1:0-2443 GCA_043768885.1 Planctomycetota bacterium | reverse complement strand
GTTTCCTGTCGGCGGAATCGAGTGGGCTTCCATGCGAATGAATGGAGGATGATTGATCACGGATGTAGGCTGCGGCGGCGGTCTCAGGAAGGGGATCTGATCGATGTCCACATTGACAGGCAAAGGCATCTCGCGGTCGGTCCCTTTGATATTCGTCGTCAGGAACTTCGTCTGAAAATTGACCAGTTGCCGGTCCAGCGGCATTCGTCCATTGGTTACGTCCAAAGAATGTTGGTCAGCCAGATCGCCTAACGAATCGAGGTGACCGGATTCCCAAAGGTGTTGACCGTCCGGTCCGATCAGCACGACGTTAACCCAGAGTTGGGGTTGTGCTCCGAGCGAACCGCTGGGCATGTTGTGGCCGTTGTTGGTGTTGGTCACGACGTACTCGAAACGTAACGGCGCACCAAAACGTGGATCGGAATCGAAGAACGGACCGTCGACTCGTGAGCCGTTTTCCATGACTTGTCGGCGGAGGTCTTTTTTGTAGTCCAGTTTTGCGAGGTTGCGATCAACTCTTTGGCGCGCGTCCATTCGGTCGTCGATGTTGTTCCAGACGTCAGGGAACCAGGTTTTGATTTGGCCACTCGCGACGGCTTGCTCGAAATCTTCGCGGCCCCAACCGGCGCGCCAGTCGAACTGTTGCCAGTCGTTGAAGGACCAGCGGTCGGGTTCTTTCTCGAACGGGAAAATTCCAGGATGCGCGATCGAATATCCTGGACCAAAGAAAGCGTGGTTGGAATGTTTGCGTTCGGGATTTACGGTCTTGCCATCGACGACAGCGGCTGGTCCGAACGAGTAGCCTTCGTTGCGGCCTGGGACGCGGCCCATGTGGCAGTCCTGGCACGAAACTCCTTCGCGACAGGCTGGCGACGCGCGGTATTGGTCCCAGACGACTTCGAGTTTGATTCCCGGCTGGACGGCGACCTGGTGGCAAGACATGCAGAAAGTTGATTGGCTTAATTCTTCGAACTGAATCGTGCGACTGTGGATGGCCTGTGCCGGCGTTGTGTCGTTGGGTGATGATTTGACTTTGAAAAAGTCTTTGTACTTGAGCGCGATGGCCGTTCCCGCTCCGTCGGTTCCGCCATAGACCGGTGCGTGGATGTCGCCTGGTTCGATACGACGTTCACCGTTTGATTTCACATATGGAGTTTTGACCCGGTGGCAGGCGACGCATGTGACCCCTTCGCGAAAAACTTTTGGTCCGGCCCAAATTGGCTGGGTTCGATCCGCACCCATCGTTGTTGCAACGGGAGCGTGACAGCGCATGCAGAAATAGCCGATGGTTCCTTGCGAGAGTTTTGTGATGGTGTCTTCGAAGGCATGGAACATCGGAGAGATGGCAGCGTTGGCGTGGCTGCTGCTTGCCCACTCGTCGTAGATTTGTTGATGGCAAGTCGCACACTCGGACGCGGAGGGGAATTTCGATTTGGTAAAGACTTCAAAATGCGGGTCGATGCCGTCGGGCGATTGGGGTGACAATGCTGTGGAAGCTCCGGCTCCATGCGGGCTGCCAAAGTTGGAGTGTTGGATCGATTCCGATCCGGTCACGCCGTAGCCGCCGGGCAATTCCTGGTAGGAAGCCAAATCGATTCCACCAGAATCGCTGAAGCAGGCGGCGGGGATTTTTCCCTGTAGAGCCGAAAATTCGGCGGCAGATTGTGCAGAAACCCGTTCGCCTCGAATTTCCTCGGTGCTTTCACTGATTTCGATAGCGTTTGTGGCCCAAACGGCCAGTGCTGTCCGGGCCTTAGAGTCGAGGACAGGATGTTTTTCCTGGCTGGATTGAGCGGAGACAATATTCGCCAGGCATGCCGCAACTGTCACCCATAGAAGTGTGATTCGGGCTGATTTAGCAAAATTTTGCATTTGGCAAATCGTCGGGCAAGAGGCGTTTTTCGGACTGGATCAGCGGTTTTTTCAGCGAAACTTCCGCTTGCGCGCATTCAACCGTGTAATCACTTATCGACCCGGAAAGGCCGGAAAATCCAGCAAGGATTGCCCAAACGGCATATCTTCAAGCTCGCTTTGAACGCCAAACGTGGCCAGAAAACAATGGGGAACCAGCCTTGGGGTCGACGGTGAAATAATGACCAGAATGAGTGGGCAAATTGACTGGTTGGCCCTTGCCTAGAGCATGTTTTGGGCCTTATACTCCTCGGTTTCCACAATTTTCGTAGAATTGGCAGGTTGGTTGCGATGAAGGTACGCGCTAGCGTTCGCAAAGTTTGTGAACATTGCAAAGTTGTGAAACGCAAAGGTCGCGTTTACGTGATCTGTATCAATCCACGCCATAAACAGCGTCAGGGTTGATTATTTTGGGTGGTTTTTGTGCCAGGCCGAGTGGCTGGTTGGCTCAAGAACCGAATCGGTTTTTCGTGCCCGATTCCAGGTTTGAAGATGCCGTCGAAACCCTCGATGGGCGACTCACCACCCGCAG
>JAYVKA010000694.1:0-20738 GCA_043768885.1 Planctomycetota bacterium | reverse complement strand
GGTGATGATTTTAGCCTGAAATACGAGGCATTCTGTGAATTGGTTCCGGCTCATCAATAATTTCGTGACCTGACTTCGAACTGAATTCACGATTCCCTCATAAAAACCGTGAAATTGACACCTTCACAGGGCTGGGTCCTGAAAATCACCCCTGGATTATCCATCCCGGGATGGATTGGCGTCTTTTTTGTGTCGCAGTATCGAGGCCATTTTGGGGCTGTTCACGGTGCGGAACTGTTCCCGGAGTCGATTAGGAGTGATTTTCGCCCACTTCACCAAATCGCCCATAATCTGAATTGCTGACAGGCCTGCCTTTTTTGATACGGTGAAAGATTTCGATCGAGATTAGCTCAAGCAGTATCCGCTGTTTCGAGTCTTCTGGACAAAGTGCCAGAAACCCCTCAATTTCAGGTGATTCTCCCGCCCTGATCTCATCTTCGAACCAATCGATCAGTTGATTGTCGAAATCGGTATCCACGGTAGTTGAGTTTCCATTGAAGGGTGATTTTGGATGGTCGAAACGACAATCCGCATTAAAAAATGCTGCGTCTTCTGCCGTTCCACGTGTTGCCGATGGCGGTTCTACACTGATCGAGAGTCGTACATCGTCGAACTCAGCTTCCACGGCCGGTCCGTCTGTAGAAGTATTCAGTTGATTCGACCATGCCTTACGAATACAATGACTTTGTCGAAAGTTGTGCGGCCGCCCCATAAAATCTCCTTTCGCCCATTCTTACCCAACTTTGGTCCGATCATGCCATTTCAACTGGGCGATGCTCTTTCGCTTCAAAAGTGTATTGACGACTGTCGCAATGGCGACGAGTTTGCGCTGAATCAACTGGCTGAATATTTGCTTCCGAAGGCCTTTGAAATTGCCAGATTCAATATGCAGGCTTTGAGCCCGATGGATGATTATGAGGATGTCGCGATTAGCGCGGTGAAGTCGATCTGCCTTCGCTTTCGGGCTGGAAAATGTGATTTTCTGGGCGAACAAGAACTTGGCGGTCTGCTTCGCCAATTTGTGATGGGAAAGGTGCGGGACCGCAGGAAATATCATTTCGCAGAAAGGCGAAACATTCACTTCAATGGGGCTGCAGAAGGTTCTTCGGGCCATCCCATGGCACTTGATCATGCCGTGGAAAAAGCCGATTCGATATGGCTTGACGAACAGTCTGCTTTACTGTCGGTCCCGGAGCAGGCCTATCTGTCGCAAATGCTGGAAGGCCTTGGCGGAGATGTGCAGGGTTTGTTTTCTGAACTGGTCAAGCAACTGGACGAAAAACCAAGAAAAGTACTGATGCTGATCACGTCCGCAACCATGTCCAACATGGAATTGGCGGAAGCAATGGATTGTGCTCCATCGTCTATCGAGCGATATCGACGAGCAATTCGCCAAAAGCTGGAAGAGATCGTGAACGGCTAGGTCGCGTTTATTAAGTGGTTTGTTGGGAGGTTGAGGCTCCTGCCGAAACAGGAATCATGGGTTGTTTATGTCTCGGCAGGAGCCTCGACCTCCCGTTTTTGTATTTGATAATCAGGCCTTGGCGCCGCTGGCTCAGAATTTTCAAGAACCCGGTTTTGAAACTGCTTCTACTTGTCTTTGTCATTTTTCTCCGCAGCGTCTTCGGAGAGCAGTTTCTTCAACTCATCTGCGATCAGCGTGTAGTCAGCGTCACCGTCGTATTCGCCAGACTTCATTGCTTTGTTAAACTGGTCGCGAAACTCACTGGCTTTTTCAACATCGCCAAGTTTAAAATGGCTCATGCAAAGAATCGCCAGATTAACAGGTTCCGTTTCGTTGGGCATCGAATCGATGGACGAAATTGCCGACGAAATTGCCGCTTCAAAATTTCCCAAACGAAACTCGGCAACCGCCAGCGTGGCCAATTTCTGACCATCCGCGGACCCTCCGACCTGCGACCGAAAATCACCCACTATTTTTTCCAGTTTCGTTGCGAAATCCGGTGATCGCAAGAGCCTCCAGACCAAAACGTCGGCCTCATTAAGCGTTAGTTGATGCTCCCGTCCAAACTTGTCCTGCAAAATCTTGAGCAGTTCGGTTTGGAGCTCAAACGACTCCACAAGTCTCCCAACGTGCTCGTAATCGTCTGCCAAATTCGACATCGTCCAACGTGTCGATTGATTTTCGGGCCCCAGTGTTTCCCGCATCAATTCCAAAGCTTTTTCGTTGATTTTGATGGAGTCGTCAATTTTTCCCGCCGATTTGTGCGCGAATGCCAGGTTGCCCATCGCTTCGAAAGTATCGGGATGCGAAGGGCCGAGTTTTTCCAGTCGCAGTTCAAATATTTGTTTGGCGAGATCGAGGGCTTCTTCCGATCGCCCAGCGGAATAGTAGCCGAATGCAAGAGTATTCATCGCTCGAAAAGTGAAGGGATGATCTGCTCCCAAATTTCCCCTCGAAAGCTTCAACAGTTCTTCGCAGAGAGCGATTGCTTCATCCAATCGCCCCGCACGGATGTAATTGACGGCCACGTTGTTCATCGTGTTCATTGTTGAGATATGCCCTGGGCCGAGCTTTTTCTTTCTTAACTCAAAAGTTTGTTCATAGAGTTTGAGCGCATCCTCGGTACGTCCAACATCAGCGTAGCTGACTGCCAGGGTATTCATGAGCTCTAGCGTAAGAGGATGGTCCGAATCCAACTTGTCCTGCGCCAACTTGAGAGCTTCTTCAGAAAGTTCGAGAGCCTTGTCGAATTGTTCAGTCATTTTGCAGGCATTGCCCAGGCTAGCCATTGCCCGGAGAGTGTCGGGATGATCGAAACCAAGTTCCTTTCGCATCAAATTGTACGTTTGCTCGAGTAGAACAAATGCGTCGTTGGGTCGCCCAAGGTCAAGATAGCTGCTCCCCATGTTTTGCATCGCACGTAGCGTGTCTGGATGATTGGGGCGCAGGCTGTCCTTCATCAACTCATGGGTCTGTTTTCGAATCTCAAGCGACTTGTCGAATTGGCCCAGGTGAGCATAGCTGTTCGCGAAGTTGTTCATGGCACGAAGCGTAGCAGGGTCATCGGGCCCCAACGCTTTCTTCATTTTCTCCAATGCAGGTTCGAGCAAATCAAGAGCCTCTTGATCTCGCCCAGCATTGTTTAAGCAGCTTGCCAAAACCACGATTGAGTTAAATGTCTCCAGATGTTCCGGGCCAAACTCCTTAGTCGCCAGATCTCGTTCAATTTGGGCCGCCTCAATCGCTTGCTCAAATTCGCCAATTCCCAAAAAGCTCGTGGCCAAAGTTTGGATCAACAGATGTCTGCCTTTCGCATCCAGTTCCGAGCCATCGAGGCTGGCCTTGGCATTCAGCAATACATCCTTGGCCGACATGCCGGAATTGCCGCCTTCACCCGGCTCGATCGAATTAAATGATTCCTTGACAATTTTCAGAATTGTCTCCGATCGTTGTGCCGAAGTTTTCGCGTCCTTCAAAGCCAACTCCGCGTCCAATCGGGCGACATTCGTTTGAGCAGCATACGATGCAATCGCAATCAAGCTGGCGGACACCAACAAAATCAGACCAGCGGCAATAACGACCCCTACGCGATTCCGTCGAGCGAACTTTCGAAGACGGTATGTAGCGGAAGGAGGCCTTGCCTCGACGGCGTCGCCGGTGAGGTATCGAACGACGTCTTCGGAAAAATCATTCGGCGTTGCATAGCGCCGAGCTCGATCCTTCTCAATCGCACGCATAATGATCCAATCCAGCTCACCGCGGAGAATCTGACGCAACCTGGCGGGCTGGATTTGTCGCAAATCGCTGATTGACTGATGAGAGTCATGGGACGAACACAAGCGCTGGCTTGGCCTCGGCGGATCCTGTTCCCGGATAAGTTCCAACACTTTGAGCAGGCTATGTTGTTTCAGTGTTTCCGACGTGATGGGCGTACTGCCAGCCAGCAATTCGTACAGGATTACTCCCAGCGAATAGACATCCGTTCGCGTATCGATGTCAATCGAATTCAGGCTCGCCTGCTCGGGACTCATGTACTGCAACGTGCCAAGAATATTTCCAAATTCGGTGAACACTGTATTGTCAGTCAACCTGGTTTGGTGCCCGATTGCTTTCGCCAAACCAAAATCAATCACTTTCACTGTTGGTTGGCCGTTGTGAATGTGCACGAGGATATTTGAAGGTTTCAGATCGCGATGCACGATCCCTTTGTGATGGGCATGTTGAACCGCATCACAGGCCTGGACAAACAAGTTCAATCGGTCGTCAAGTTTTAATTTGTTGACGTCGCAAAATTTCGTGATCGAGTCACCGTCGACCAGCATCATGACAAAATAGGGTGTCCCTCCAGCGGTAGTCCCCGCGTCCAGCACCTTGGCAATAGTCTCGTGATCCATCATCGCGAGTGCCTGCCGTTCGGCCTCAAATCGCGCGATTGTTTGTTGGTCGGCGACCCCGGACTTGATCAGTTTTATGGCGACTTGCCGACGAACTGGTTTTTCCTGTTGGGCCTTCCATACGGAACCCATCCCTCCTTCGCCAATCTTCTCCAGCAACTTGTACGGTCCGATTGTTTGGGACTGTGAATGGATTGAGTGTTCAACAGTACTTTCCGCGTTTGCGTTGGCGGCCAATGTCTCGTCCGTTGAACCCTTGGTTGCTTTTAGATCGTCAACCTGCTTCCTGACAAAATTCTCGGCCTCCTCGCCAAATCGCGAATAATCCGCCGGGACGACGTTGCGGCCTTTTCTGACGCCGTGGAAGACTTCGATCGAAATTAAATCGAATAGAATCCGCTGTTTCGAATCATCATCCAAACGGGCCAAACAGCGTTCAATTTCGGGTGATTTTCCAGCCTTGATGTCATCTTCGAACTGGTCAATGAGTCTATTGTCGAAATCAGTTTTCACGGTCGGCGAGATTTCCCGGGCGGAGTGATTTTGGACTTGGGGAGATGTCGATAGCGACATGAATCGACTTCATGTTACCACGGTTCGGGAGGAGATGTCCCGTGATCTTTCCCGAAAAGAATCGTCGTTGATTCTCCGGACAGACTGCTGATTTCTTCAATTGGCCTGTAAAGTCCAAATGTTTGGGGGCCTGGAAATTACCCGTGGACTATCCATCCGCAGATGGAATGGCGCTCTTTTTGTATCGCATGAGCGAAGCCATTTTAGGTCCATCCAGGGTGCGGTACTGTTCCCGGAGCCGATTGGCGTAATTTTCGGCCTCTCCACCAAATCGCCCATAATCCGAATTGGTGACACGCCTGCCTTTCTTGTCACTGTGGAATAATTCAATCGCGATTAACTCAAGAAGAATTCCCGGCCTGGACTCTTCCGGCCACAGACTCAAATAGCTTTCAATCGTTGGAGATTTTCCTTCCTTGATCTCATCTTCGAAGTGGTCAATTAGTTTATTGTCGAAATCGGTATCCACGGCTGGTGGTTTTCCAATGGCGGGGGTGATTTTGGATGGGTCTAACCGGCGATGCGTCATGAATATTGCTGCGTTTTCTGTCGTTTTTGGTGAGGCCGGAGGCGGTTTCGCGCTGATCGAGCATTGCGTCGTCGAATTCAGAATCAACAGGCGGTCGGCCCCTGGGTAGAGATGTGCAAGGGCTGTTTTCTGAACTGGTCAAGCAACTGGACGAAAAACCAAGAAAAGTACTGATGCTGATCACATCCGCAACCATGTCCAACATGGAATTGGCGAAAGCCATGGTTTGTGTTCCATCTTCGATCGAGCGATATCGGCGGGCGATTCGTCAAATGTTGGAAGAGATCGTTCACGGCCAGTTTGGCCGTCTGATTTTCAGAGACGCGCATTTTCCTGATTGGTGGTCGGGCCAATTTGAATGTTTTCATTGTCCATCCTCACGGTCGATTACCGTCGTCGGCGAAGCCCGATCAAGCAGGTGATGGCAAGCAAAAATCCGCCGGTGGCGGGTTCCGGAACCGCCACTGAAAATTTGTGGTCAAAACTGGTGATTTGGCCAGCAGCGCCATGTGTGAAACTCACGACCGTGTTCATCGAGAACGTATTGCTCAACGAAACACTCCCAGTTCGCGTGCCGGAAAAGGAACCAGGTCCAAAAGGCCCTTGCAACGTATCGGCGCCGAATCCCGTTTCCGCGTTGGAATCCAGAATGCCGCCGGTCACACTGGTTATGAATCCGTCGGTCGTTCCACCGAATTCGGAAACCACCGAGTAGTTGCCGGCAGACGGAATCAGGAAGCCGGTATCAATCAGCCCGATGGTCAATGTGCCGGCTCCACCGGACACGGAGACGTTGTTCAGATCAATGGCGTAGGGGCCGATCAACGGCCTGCTGATTCCAGTGGTTACGTTCACCACAAAACTGCCCACCGCCCCCGTGAAACCCACAATTCCTGATCCCGCAATTGAGTCATTTACCGTGGAGGTATACGACCCTCCGCTCGACAACGTGCTCGAAGGTGATTCGTCGATGACCACCACCGTCGAGCTTCCCGAGTTTAGTGTGAGGATGAGATCGGCTTGCGCCGGCACAGCACACGCGTTCAGCAACATCAAAATGAGGCAAGTAATAGGGTATTTCATTTTTCTTCGCTGCGACTCAAGGAACAAACTCTGTTGCGCAATGTTTTGCTTCAATGCATCAATGGACGTCAGGAAAAGAAACCCTCACGCTTTTTCAAAAAATTGAAGTGCTGACTGCGTAGCGTGACTGATGGTGCAGATCGTTACCCAACACGAAAGCAGCCAGAAAAATTGGGGCGCTGAACTGCCGACAGGCGCGACGAGTTTGAAATCGCAGTGTTCTCGCTCGTTACCCGCCGACCGCCTGGGGCCGGAAAAGTTTTTTAATTCAGAAAAATTTTTAAAGGTTAACGGAATTGGATTCCATGTAGTTTTGTTCGGGATTGCACAGATCCTGTTTTGAGACCTTCAAATACCCAATGGTTAGGACAAACAATGATTCATCACCAATTCTGTTCTGCGAAATCGAAGACCCTTACGCGGTTGTTAACCATTCTGTCGTTGACAGTTTTTTCGCTCACGGCTGGTACTGTTAAGGCGGACATTATTACGATAACTGGCGTTACTGACACGGTTCGTGTCAAGGGCCTCCGTCCTGACTCATCGCCTTTTGATGATACTAATTCTGGCACCCAGCTTAGCGGCAATCTACTTGATCTAGCCAGCGATTTCGGTGGAGGTGTCTTATATCGTAGCAAGCTAACAAGCGAATACCCTTCCACATTCGGCCCTAACATTGGGGGAATAAATACAGACTACGAACAATTTATTCCGTCTCAGGCAGCTACCGCACCGACTTCGTTTATTTTCGGATCCGCGGAGGTTTTTTTCAAAGCTAATACAAGTCTGATTACAGGTTACGACGTGCTCGCGTATACGGGAGCGGATCCAAACTATTCTGAATTGAACCGTCGAACCACTTTTTCTCTTTTCGATATTACCAACAACAATGAAATGTTTTCTAGGACATTCGGAAGGCTAAACGGTGCAGATTTTGACGATACCATCACCGCTCCCAACGGAAGTTTCGTAAATGGAAATCAATACCGTTGGAGGTCGTCCGTTCAGTCGGACAACAATGGGATACCAGCGGCTGCGAGGAGCGTGGGAGGTGCGAGATTGAGGCTCTTTGCTGCTACTGTACCCGAACCGTCATCCGCAGCAATTGTCGGATTGGCAGGACTGGGAATGTGTATTCGCCGTCGTCGTCGATAGGTCGGAAATTACTGGCGCAATCAAGGAGCCCCGATTCTTCCTGTGCACGGTTTGAGATGTTTTCGTCGCAGACGGAACCGGGATTTTCCCATGCGGTGCGCTGCGATTCTTGCAGCGCACCTCGTCGGATCCAATACCCATATTTGCCAAGGAACACACGATGATTTCCAAGCGAAAAACCCCTGGTCGAACTGCTGGAATTGCCAGGTCGGCGGTACAGCAATCCATTTTCCTCGGGTTGCTCGTTTGCATCGCATTCACGGGCCAGGTGAATGCAGACCTGATCAACGGGAGCTTTGAGAATCCTGATACAGGTCCCTTGCCTACAGCGAGATTTATCTCGCAGGTTTTGGTTCCGCCCTGGAAAACCACTGCTTCGTCCGGCAATATCGAGATTTGGTCAAACAATTTCCTTGGAGTTTTGGCATACGAGGGAAAACAACACGCAGAACTGAATTCGGACCAGGCCAGCACGTTGTTCCAGGATGTTTCTGGAGTCGATTCGGGGCTGAATTTGGGCTTTGAGTTTGCCCATCGTGCCCGTGTTGGGACCGATGTCATGAGACTCACCATTACCGACCTTGGAATCGACAACACGAACGGTGGAGGGAACGACACCGTTCTGTTCACGAAAGAATATGCTGCAACCACTCTGAACTGGGAATTCAATACAAGCGTCGGTGAACCGTCAATCGTCGCCCTGGGGAACGACATGCGTTTCGCCTACGAGGCGGTTTCAACCGGCAGTGGAGATTTGACCCGGGGCAACTTCATCGATGCCGCGAGATTCGGAACAAGTTTTGCTGTTCCCGAGCCCTCAGCTGTTGTTTTTCTCGGACTCTCAGCGCTGGGAGTGTGCTTCCGGCGTGGACGGCGTGAGTGCGGGAAACTGCCAGTCAATGCTACAAGAAAATTCCGTGGGGTTGTTCAATGACTTTCAACTTGAAAAGTGCGTGCAATACGGGTTTGAAAAGCACTGCTTTCGCCGCAAGAAAGTTGCTTTGCCTTGGAGTTCTGGTCTGCATCGCAAATGCAGGCCTGGTCCACGCTGACCTGATCAATGGCGGCTTTGAGAATCCCGACACAGGCCCCTTGCCTTCGGCCGTTTTCATGCATCAGTCTCTGGTACCGGGTTGGAAAACAAACGCCGCGTCAGAACTAATCGAGATCTGGTCAAGCGGTTTCAATGGGGTTTCGGCCTATGAGGGGAAGCAGCACGCCGAATTGAATTCGGACCAGGCCAGCATTTTGTTTCAGGACATTTCCGGAATCGCTGCGGGGCTGAATGTCGGCTTTGAGTTTGCCCATCGTGCCCGTGTTGGGACCGATGTCATGAGGCTGACCATTACCGACCTTGGATCCGACAACATGACCGGTGGAGGGAATGATACTGTTCTTTTCACCAATCAGTACTCTGCAACCACACTCAACTGGATATTCAATACCAGTGTCGGCGATCCGTCAATCATCGCGCTCGGAAATGACGTGCGTTTTGCTTACGAGGCGGTTTCAACCGGAAGTGGAGATTTGACCCAAGGTAACTTTATCGATGCCGCCAGGTTCGGAACAAGTCTTGCAGTTCCCGAACCCTCAGCCGTTGCTTGTCTCGGACTCGTAGCACTGGGCGTGTGTTTCCGTAGTCGACACCGTTCCGAGCCGACCAGACTTTCGCAGGAAAACAAGCACCCCGGTCAGCACTCATGCTTCGAACTTAAGCCAATTTTCGGGAACCCAAGCAATGAAATTTGAAGCCAGAAGTGGTACTCAGGGATCGGCAGATGATCTGCATTGCAATTCCATACTCTTTGTCTGTTGGGGAAATGTTTGCCGTTCGCCGGCTGCCGAACTCATCCTGAAGCGCGAAATGAATCGGCGCGGGTTTGGCAATATGAAAATCAAATCGGCAGGTGTTGCCGCAGACCATGAAAGGAATCGTCCGTCATTCGGGATGAAATGGGCAACACTCTGCCGCGGGCTCTGGTTAAGTCCGAAACCGGCCATGTTTCAAAAGATTCATTGTTCGCAATATGACTTAATCATCGCGATGGACCGGCGAGTTCAGCATTCCATCAGGGCAATTGCAAAACAGGTACCCATTAATATCAAGTTGCTGAGTGATTTTCTGCCACAAGGCTGGCCAGTGGACGTGCCTGATCCAATGAACCGGTCGGTCGCCAAATGCAATCTGGTACTCGACATGCTGCACAGCGCTTGCCAGGAAATGGCTAACACTTTGGGTTTGCCACGGTACGCGGAGAACCGGTCGGTTACCCATTTGCCCAAGCTGACGAGCGCGTAAACCCCAAAAAAAGCCGGTGTCAGAAGCCAATTTGCCAATTCAATCAAAGTGTCAAACCTGGAAAGAGTGCTATGAAGATTTACCAATTTGGAACAGTGTGTTTTGCCGCCGTTACGATGCTGTTACTTTGCTCTACTTCCCGAGCTGACATTATCTTTAACTTTGTTGAATCGGGAGGACAGGTCACCATGACCTATTCCGGCACCCTCAACACCAATAATATGACAGCGGGATTCCAGTCCTTCTCTAGCGGCACTTTTTTTTGGGGCGAGGGTGTTGGAACAACTTTTGATGTTATTGGCGTCGCTGGACCTGGTGCCTTTACCAATGCTTACGTATGGACGCCGACTGCCCAGGCTAACTTTGCAACTGCGGGAACAATAACCAATTACCCTTCCGGGGCGAACCCTGGCTCGACTCCCTTCGTTAACATTGCGGGCCCTGGAAATAATCAGCCCGGTGTTGGCCTGATGTCTGCGAACATCGACGGCAATGGGATATGGACAGGTTTTGGTGGAGCCAATATCGCGGGCACGCTTGCCTCACGTGGGCTGAATCCTGGCACCACTATCACACACGATGCAAATAGCGGCGAGCGCCTTATTTTCAACATTTCCAGCGTACCCGAGCCATCGTGCCTCGGTTTATTGGGAATTGGCCTCGGCGGCTTTGTCTTGCGGCGACGTCGCAGGCCGGCTTTGAAGCTGTCGTAAAACGTCGGAGACAAAAAAAGGTGTCCGAAACCGGCCATGTTTCAAAAGATCCATTGTTCGCAACATGATTGAATCATCACGATGGACCGGAACCATCCGTATTCCATCAGGGCAATTGATGATTCGGTGCGCGGACGTCCCGTCCGCAAATAGTGGTGAGAAAACGGGCGAGACGCCCGTGCATTAACCCCAATTCCAAACCTGGACAAAGCACCAGGTTTCCAGGCGGTTTGGTTTGCCGGATTGTCTGTTGAATGGACAGGGAATGCGATTTTCGACCTGACAGGATTCCGGGAAATCATCCGGAATGAATCTGCCGTCTTTGCCAGTGTCGTGATTGATCGGCCGTCCGGAGGGCCCGGCAGTGACTGTTGCCAACGAGGTCCATTGCTAAAATGCGGGCTGTGCAGTCCGAATTTTTTCATGCAATGAGATTTGTCTGATGTCTGATATTCACGAGTTGACCCGCCAGTTGCACCAGAAGAATGATTCGAAAATCGTAATGCTTGTCGCCGATGGCCTGGGCGGATTGCCGATGACAGCGGGGGGGAAGACCGAATTGGAAACAGCGAACACTCCGAACCTTGACGCGTTGGCGGTGCGGGGAGTCCAGGGAGGGAGTATTCCGGTTTTTCCGGGGATTGCACCAGGAAGTGGGCCGGGGCATTTGGGTTTGTTTGGTTACGATCCAATTCAGTACCAGATTGGTCGTTGTGCGCTCGAGGCGACTGGAATCAATTTCGATTTGCAACCTGGCGATGTTGCGGCACGTTGCAACTTCTGCACGCTCGATTCGGCAGGCAAGATCAGTGATCGCCGCGCCGGGAGAATTCCATCCGAGGAGAGTGCGCCGCTGGCGGAGAGCCTGAACGTGGTTAAGATTCCGGGCTACGAGGTCTTCGTGCGGCCTGTGAAAGAACATCGATTCGTCGTTGTTTTTCGTGGTCCGGGACTGGCTGGAGAAGTCGATGACACAGACCCGCAGGCCACTGGCGTTCCGCCGTTGGTTCCCAAAGCCCGTGACGCGGCCAGCAAGAAAATGGCAGAAGTTGCCGCCGAGTTTATTCTACAGGCAACCGCATTGTTGAAAGGCCAGGCCAAAGCCAACGGTCTGACGATGCGTGGATTCGCCGCGCGACCAACGCTTCCATCCTACGTTGAAGTCTACGGCCTTCGCGCCGCTGCGATCGCTGTCTATCCGATGTACAAGGGCCTCGCTCAACTGGTCGGCATGACGAACGTGGGCGAGGCGAAGACGCTGGAAGATCAAATCGAACTGCTCGCCCAGCACTGGAACGATTACGACTTCTTTTTCATTCACTTCAAATACACCGACAGCACGGGCGAAGACGGCAACTTTGACGAAAAGGTCCGACAGATTGAAAAACTGGACACCGCGATCCCGTCGATCATGAAACTGAATCCAACCGTGATGATCGTCACGGGAGACCACAGCACACCAAGTTTTCTGCGCAGCCATTCCTGGCACCCGGTACCAACGCTTTTGGTTAGCGACTGCTGCCGTCCCGACCGCTGCACCGCGTTCAGCGAGTCTGATTCGGTGACCGGCGGGCTCGGTCAGTTCGAAGCAAAATACCTGATGCCCCTCGCCCTTTCAAACGCCGGTCGCATGGGCAAATTCGGCGCATGAAATGAAAGAAAGAATCAAACGCGATCGGGCGAAGAATCGCGGAGGATTGATTGTTGGTTGCAATTTCATTCAATCCGAAGGCTTTGGGCCTTTGTAGTTGTTGACAATTCGGTGGAGCCCATCGACCAGTTTCGCTTCATGGAAGTTCAAAAGCAGACCTACATTCAGGTTCATCAATCGCAAGTGAGACAGTGTTTGGGCCTTGTCGATCGCGTTGATTGCAGTTTTTGCCTTCAGTTCGACTACGATCAAATGGTTTACCACCAGGTCGGCGCGGAATGCACAAGGGTCATGAAATCGTCGTAATCCAGTGCGACCGGCATCTTTTCAACAACGTCGAAATCCTGTTTTCGGAGTTCGAATGCCAAGCACCTCCGGTAAACGGATTCCAACAGTCCTGGCCCCAGGCGTCGATGAACTTCAATCGCCGCCCCAATTATCCCCTGGGTTAGCTCGTTCTCGTTCATGATCATCTCCCCGCATGTTCAACCAAAATTAGTTGGCCGACAGCTACCTGAATTCTCTGCGAGCCTCCGCATCTTCGCCACTCCGCGTTTCAAATTATTTAATCGGACAGGTAAACGAGGTGGTACGGAGGAGGGAAGAGTTGCGGAAGTTTGTGTGCAAATTGAAAACAATTCTTCGACTATCGACGCTGGCAAATTGCCGCCAGAGCATTCTGCAATTCACCCACCAGATGTTCAGCATTTGTTTTATCGAACGGCATTGGTGGGCGGATTTTCAGGACGTTGTCGTGGGGGCCGTCGGTTCCGATCAGAATGCCGCGATGCCGGAGATGGTTTTTGATCCAGGAAGCTTCAGCAGTCGCCGGTACCCGAGTTGCTCGGTCGAGAACCAGTTCAATTCCCCAGAACAAACCGCTGCCGCGGATTTCACCGACCAACGGGTTCGATCCGAGTTGGGAATGGAAGAGCGTTCGCAAATGCTCGCCAACCAGCTGCGAATGTTCTTGCAACTTTTCCGATTCGATCACATCGAGCACTGCCAACCCAACTGCGCAGCTGACGTGGTTGCCGCCAAAGGTGCTGAAGTATTCCATGCCGTTGTCAAACGCGTCGGCGATGGCCCGGGTGGTGACGACTGCTGCCAGAGGATGTCCGTTGCCGATCGGTTTGCCCAGGACCACCATGTCGGGGACGACGTTGCTTCGCTCGAACGCGTAAAAGCGGTTTCCCATCCGGCCGTAACCCGTTTGGACTTCGTCCGCGATACAAACTCCGCCAGCGGCGCGCACGAGATTGCAAACGTTCGGCAGATAATCGGCTGGCGGAATGATTTGTCCGCCAACACTGGGGCAGGTCTCGGCTATAAAACCAGCCAGTTTGCCGCCACGCGATTCGATCGCTTGCAAAGCTGTCGTGATGTGCGACGCGAACTTTCTGCCTGCTTCGGGATCGTCGGTATGATACGGGCCACGATAGGTGTCGGGGATCGGAACAGTGTGAACCCAGTCCGGCGGCCCCTCTCCTCCTCTGCCGTTATGTTTGTAGGGACTGATATCGATCAGCGAAGTTGTGTGACCATGATAGGCGTTCTCGTTGACGATCATGTCGCGGCCACCGGTTGCGGCGCGGGCCAATCGCAGGGCCAGTTCGTTGGCTTCGCTGGCTGAATTCAGGATGTAACAAACATCCAAACCGTCCGGCATTGTCGCGGCCAGGCGTTCGGCGAATTCAGTTTGCAATCGACTGATATAACGAGTGTTCGAATTCAGCAGTTTCATTTGCCGGGTCGCAGCTTCGATAATTTTTGGATGGCAGTGTCCGACATGCGGCACGTTGTTGTAGGCGTCGAGATATTTTCGGCCCGATTCGTCAAACAGATATTGTTTCCAGCCTCGAGCCATCTGGACTGGCTCGCGATAGGACAATCGAACGCTGGGGCCAATTACCTTTTTTCGTTGAACGATCAGGTCGGCGTTTGGTGAAGGTTGATTGGCAACGAAATCAGGAGCCAGGCCCAGCATCGCTGCCGGGTTCGGGCAGTATTCAAGCCACAGCTTTTGCCAGCTCGCCTGACAGACGCCCGGAAAATCGGTCGCCAATCCAAAGTCGTTAGCGAGAACTTGCAGATGCAGGTGCGGAATCCAGCCGCCGTTGTACGAGCGGTCACCCAATCGGGCGATCTTCTCGCCTGCGGATATTTTTTGGCCAGACTTGAGGCGTTTGATCGTGATTGGATCGAGATGTCCATACAAAACGAATACGGGAAATCCTGATTCGGTTTCGTGCCGGGTTACCACCACAGCACCATAATCCAGAGGCAAAAAGATCACATCGACCGCGTGGATCGTTCCATTCAGGGGTGCCACAATTTCGGTGCCTGCAGGAGCGAAGACATCGACTCCCAGATGAACCTTCCGGGGCAAACTCCCATCGCCCGTTCCAAACTGTGCCGATTGATAAACCAGTCGCGGCTCGCCCCAGCCGCCGACACCGATTTTCCCCGGCCAGTCATTCAGCAGCAATTCCGTCGCCAATTCGAGTGGCTGTTGCACTTCAGCTGGATCGCCGGAAAACAAATCAGTCGACACGCTCCAGTCGATTCGCAATGGATTCGAATGAGCCAATTCCCGAACAGGAGGATGAAAACGGCCAGCGTTCGATTCCAACCATTGCTGCGCGTTCTTGATCGAATTGGGTAACGACAATCCACAGGCCTGGCGGAAAGCCGCGTGGGCGAAACCTGCCGGAATCTCCATCAGACGCGGAAGTGTTCGGCGAATCGGCGCCTGACTGATCGCCAGGTATTCGTTGTCCGGTTTTTCCGAGGATTGTTTCGCGGCCATCGCGGCACTCACTGCCAGCCGCAATCGGGCCCGATGCCATGGCAATTGCAACTCGTCGTCGGTCAATGGCCAAACTGCGTGACAGGCGGAGACCATCCGGCAAGCAATGTCCAGCGGATCTGTCCGATCCAGGACTGCGTACGCGATCGCAATTGCCAGATCGTTGATCGAATCGGACCAAACCATGTCACCAAAATCGATGATGCCCGAAACGGATTGGGGCCGTTTGCCCGCCGGGTCAATCGCGCTGGCAAAGACATTCCAGTCGTTCATGTCGCCGTGTACCACGCTTTGCCGAAGCGGTGCGGTCAATCCATTCATGGCCGTCGCATGTTGCGAAATGACAGTCTTCAAAAGCACACGAAAGTCCGTTTCTGCAATTAAGGGGAGATTTTCCCGTACCACTCGTTCGCTGTTAGCCAAATCCCAATCAAACGAACGACGAATAGCTGGATGATCGATTCCAGCCAGAGCATTCGAAATTTGACCAACAACCCGGCCCAAGTCGGCCCATAACTCTGGTTCGACTATCCCGTGTTTGGCCAGCACTCTTCCTGGCACTCGAGTGACCATGCGGCCCTTGCATACTTCCCCGTCCAGTTCAATCGTGAACGCAGACTTCTGGCCGGTTGTCGGAACGATTTCGGGAACAGGCAGTCCCGCATCGAACAATCGTTGCTGCACCGAAATTTCGGCGGCAACGAATTCCGGGACTTCGGACTTCGCGAACAACTTCAAAACGAAACTTTGGCCAGACACGCCGTTTTCGACCAGAAAATTCAAATCCCGCTCGCCGTCCAGTTGGCTGACCGTGGCTGCAAATCCGTAGGTCGATTCGACCAACTTCGTCACGGTATTGATCAGGGAGGCTTGGGGCATGTTCGGTAATGCTGTTTGGAATTGAATTCGTGAATTTGGCAATGCTAGCAGGCGAATGGTTGATTGTCGGCGACCGTTTGGGGTTGTTGCAAGAATACCGATTTGAGACTCTCCCACCGCAATGCGTCGATATGCCAATACAGTGATATGAATACAAAAAAAACATTGATCGTGATTTGCCTGATGGCCGCCTTGTGCGGTTGCCGGTCGTTTTCACTCGATGGCCCGGCACCATTTGCAGATGGACAGGTCGCTGTCGCCAATCCGTTGCCAGTCGCTCCGGTGGACCGGCAAGTCGTTATGGACCAGGTTTCGGACGAGCTGGACAACTATTTTCGGATTAGGCGTGAGGAGCGGGTTCGGTTGGTGGACGGACTGATGACCGAAGGCTGGATCGAGACTCATCCGCAAATTGGTGCAACGTATCTGGAACCCTGGCGCCGCGACTCGGCCCCTGGTTTCGAGCGGGCCCATTCGACTTTGCAGACAGTTCGTCGTTTTGCCAAAACTCGAATCATCCCAACGGCGGACGGATACCTGATCGACTTGAAGGTATTCAAGGAACTGGAAGACCGCGCCGATCCAGAACATTCTCCAATTTCCAGCCGCCAGTTCCGTCACGACAACTCGCTCGACATTGATCGCGAAGAGCTGTTGCTGATCCAACCGAACCTGGACTGGATTCCGCAGGGGCGTGATGTGACGCTGGAGCAGCAGATATTACGAAACATTGCCGAGCGGCTGAGGAAATGCTCAGAAGGGCAATAAAGCTGGCCTGACCGGAACAGTCACTTGCCAGCTTCGCCCCAATTTCCCGCCAAAAGTGTCCTGGCATCGGTTTTGCCCCTCCCCGCCAGCGAGTGGTGCCTCTAAACTCGGTTGTTCAGGTCTCCGGTCGAATTTTCCCGGATGATAGCCTTCTGCAAGATTTCTACATGGCCGGGCGAAAATTCAATCGCCCAGATTGGCCGAAAACCGCAAGAGCATTGAAATGAAAAAACCTATTGGCAAAAAGCCTGGTGGAAAGAAACCCGTCGCAAAAAAGACTGGCGAACCCAAACCACCACGCCTGCAACAAGTCCTTGCGTCGGCTGGTTTGGGCAGTCGCCGCGAATGCGAGACGCTGATTGTCGAAGGTCGCGTTGAAGTGGATGGCGAGATCGCTGACAAGCTGGGAACGCGTGCCGATCCGGAAACGCAGGCGATTTTTGTCGATGGCGAACCCGTCAAAGTTGAGCGTTCGCAATACTTCCTGATGAACAAACCGGTCGGAGTCGTCTGTACCAGCCGCGATCCGTCGGGACGAACCCGCGTGATCGACCTGATTCGGGCCGACGCGCGAATCTATTGTGTTGGACGTCTGGACCGAACGAGCGAAGGCCTGATTCTGGTAACCAACGATGGCGACCTTGCCAATCGGTTGACGCATCCTTCGTTTGAAATTGAGAAGCGTTATTTGGTCGAAGTCGCTGGAGTACCCACACTGGAGCAATTGGAAGAACTGGAAAAGGGAGTTCACCTTGCGGAAGGCTATGCCAAGGCGAAATCGATCCGTCCCCGTCGTACGACCCAACGCGGAACGATTTTGGAAATCGTTCTGAACGAAGGCCGAAACCGCGAGATTCGCCGTTTGTTGGCCCGCATCGGTCACAAGGTACTGAGGCTAAAGCGGATTGCGATCGGTCCAATTCTGTTGGGCGAACTTGCACCAGGTAACTCCCGAAGGCTCACCCCGGAAGAACTTGACTTGCTCAAGGGGCTGAGCAGGAAGAAAAAACAGTCAACGGTGTCCGAGCGAAAGCAAAAGGAAATCGTCGAGCAAACGATGGTCAGCGAATTCCGCGGGAAGAACCGGAAACGCCGCGCCAAACCGGGCGAGACGGCAGATGGCAAACGCCGAATACCCAGTCGGGCACTTTCACGACAAAAATCCCCTGGTTCGCGTGATTCCCGTTCGGATGATGCTCGACGCGGTTCATCCCGTCCAGCCGACGCTCGTCGGGGAGCAACACGTCAGGGATCCGATCGCCAGTCTGACTCACGTCAGTCTGGAACACGCGAAGGGGTCTCACGCCGTGGTGCAGCCAGGAACAGCCCTTCCCGAACGAATGCGAGTGCATCCCGTTCGAATTCGCCTCGCAGAAAACCTGCTCGATAGGTACTCAAAGGGCTATTGGGAAAGTGGTTTTGGCTCCCAGCCGAAACATTGACTGGTAAATTGCAGCACAATGTTTCGGCTGGGAACCAAAACCAGGCAGGAATCTGCTTGCGGCATATTCTTGAAAAAGGTCCAGGGCCAAGATTTCGGAAGCGTCGTCACGCGGACCAAACGACGACGGCGTAGATCATCGCGAAGAAGACGATGTTCAGGCTTTGCGGTAGCAACGAACGAACCCGCCAGCCGTTGATGTAGCCCTGGGGTAAGTCCAAAGCTTGCAGTTTGCGAACGGCAATGCGATGGACGAAGACCTGCATAATCAGGGCGTCCATCAGAAAATAACGGAAGAACAGTTTGAACCATTCGCGGCGATAGAATGCAACCAGCAGCAGGATGGCGACCATGCCAACCTGGATTTAAGTCGTAGCACTTCGAAATCCGGAAAAGCCTTCGAGAAGTTTCAGCCTTTGGCCATCGTCGAGCTGCAGAAAGCTCTATTCGCCAAGAAAGCGATTGAAGGCAATGTTACAGAGCCAAACAACCAGAGCGGCGAGAATCAATTTGTCTGGTTGCATCGACGGTTGCCTTTCAGCCTTCCGCCTGGCGATTCCGCTTTAGCTCTTGGCTTGTTTTGCGCGGGTAATGGCTGCCGACAATCGGGACTTTTTGCGAGCGGCCGCGTTCTTGTGAATCACACCCTTTGCACTTACCTGATCCAGCCGTTTGGCCGCGAGGCGCAAACCGCTTTCGGCTTCGGCAATGTTGCCAGCCTTCACCGATTCCAAAACTTTTCGGGCAAGTGTCCGGACTTCGCTTTTCGCGGATCGGTTTCGGACCTGGCGAACGGCGTCCTGACGAAGACGTTTTTTTGCACTCTTGATATTTGGCATCTAAATTTCACTTGACGCTGACTGGTCCGGCAGAAACTTGGCTGCGACGGACTTGGAACAATTACGCGGGTCCAAAAATATGGCGAATTTTCGCGCGGTTGTCCATAGCTGAGTAGAAAACAGGCGGATTTGGCGGATGATTTCGGTGAGACAAATCTGCCAGGTCTATTTTGAGCACGACTATGGAAGGGTCTTGTAGACTTTCCAGCTCATGAAACCAATCACGCCGGCACAAACGATAAATACCAAATCGTAGACCATGCTGAACGACTTGTAGGGTGCCATCGCTTTCATTCCGGCAAATCCGAGCAGGATATCAGCCAAAAACAGCAACAGCACAAGGGCGGAGATGCTGAGTGCGGTAATGCACAAACCCTTCTGCATAAGAGCGGCCTTCTCTGTTTCTGACGTCTATAGAACTGTGATGCCGAATGGGGCAATATCGTATGGAAGCGCGCGGACGCCATCGATGCCGCGTTGACAGGCTTCCAGTATAATTGCAACCCGCTGGATGTCACCCTGACTGGCCGCACAATCCCAACATCGTCGGGCTGGGCGGCAATTTCCAGCTGAATTGCGAACATGCTGGTGGTTCCGTTTCGCCAAACATAGTCCGGAACCCCAAAGGCTGAATAGCGGCCAGAATCCCGGTTTTCCACAAAAAAGCAATTTTTTGCCTGACCCGATTCAGCCATACATTCAGCACAGATTCGATTGGACCGATACAACCGACCTTCGTTTCCGTCCAACTTCCAACTAAAGAATATTTTGATTTCACCAGAGTTTTTATGACCGCGACATCAACTTCCGGCCCGGTTTCTACAAGCCAAATCGACTGGGCCCGCTTTCGCAAGGAGGTCGCGGTGACCAGCCGTTGGACCTCGCTCGACCATGCTGCGGTTGGCCCATTACCGCTTCGGGCCCGGGACCGAATCGCCAAATGGCTGGACCAGGCCCACCTGGACGGGGACGGAATGTGGTTGGAATGGTCGCGGCAATTCGAGCAGTGCCGGAAACTTGCGGCAACGCTGGTCAATGCCGATCCCGATGAAATCGGACTGGTTCCCAACACGTCCTTCGGCATTAACATGATCTCCGAAGGCTTTCCGTGGGAGCCCGGCGACAACGTCGTAATGCCAGCCGGCGAGTTTCCTTCCAACGTTTACCCCTGGATGCATCTGGCCGATCGGGGAGTCGAATTGCGAACGGTTCCGCTGGACGGCGTGCGAGTCTGTCCTAACCGGATCGCCGACGCTTGCGACGATCGAACGCGAATCGTTACGGCCAGCTGGGTTGGGTTCGTGTCGGGTTATCGACTGGACCCGAAAGAATTTGCCCAAGTTGCCCATGACCAGGGTGCATTGTTTTTTCTCGACGCGATTCAGGGGCTGGGCGTTTACCCGCTGGACGTTCGTGATTCGAATATCGATTTTATGGCTGCCGATGGCCACAAATGGATGCTGGGCCCAGAAGGAGCTGGCCTCCTGTACATGAAAAAAGAACTCCTTGACACGATTCGACCGATCAACGTCGGCTGGAATTCTGTTTCGCAGGGGAACGATTATTCGAAGGTTGAACTGAATATCCGCCGGGCCGTTTCTCGATACGAAAGTGGCACGGGGAACATGGCTGGTTTTTTG
>JAYVKA010000693.1:0-3010 GCA_043768885.1 Planctomycetota bacterium | reverse complement strand
CGTGGAGAGGTATCGACGACAAGTACCGCAGACACAGGCTCTTCCGGGTTTCCGAAAACGCGGCTGTCGCCCGGGTTGAGCGCCGAAAAAAGGTTTACACCAAACCATCCAAGCGAGGCCATGCACAACAAACCGAGGATGGCGGGCAACATCCACCCCCGATTGCGTCGCAGGATTGCTGCTGCGGCAAACCCTCCTAGGACCAGGGTCAAAAGCCCGGACAGTCCCGATGCGACCCACGACGCCATCGCGTTTTCTGCAACAGCCGGCCCGGCCAGTGCCAAAGCTGGAATCGCGACGACCAGGCAGCGGGCGATCAGCAACAGAACGTGCTTCAGTCGCAATTGCCGCGAACTGACGGAGTGGGTTTCCTTGAGGAATTGCAACGCCGGAAATGGAAGCGGCTTGGGGCGAGGCTGCATGGCGAAATGAAGGACAACCGGCACGCCAACCAGCAACCCGCCAAGCAACAACAACATTCCGTTGGAAAAAAGCATTTAGGCGCCCGGCAAGTTGATTGCTTGGTTCGGATGCTGGGAGACGGAAAAACCCGGACAGGTGTCAGCCGCCACCGGCAGTTCCTTCGGCTCCTTCGGCGGGATGACCGAGTGTTTTATGGCTGCCGTCGCACCACGGTGAATCGCCGGTTTTTTTGCAGGCACACATCCAGCGTTCCTCACTGGCTTCGGCAACAAACACATTCGGCTTAAAATCACTTCCCCGGTGGGAACCATCGCACAACGGTTGTTGGGCACTCAGGCCACACGTACACCATGCGTATTTTTTCCCCTGCTCGATGTTGATCTTGCAGGGTGATGTTCCTGCAACCTTGGGCATATCCATGCGCTGGCTTCCGTTGTTGATTCAAGTGCCGTTGACCGGGTCGTCGTTTCGTCAAGTTTACCTGATCGGCCTTGATCCAAACAGCAGCGTTAGATCATTCGGCAGGCAGAATGTTGGAGAGGAATCGCATCGGAATTCGGAACTGTGGAGATAGTCCGCACGATTGCACAGACAAGTCCGTTTGCCGGCCTGTCTCAACGACCTGTTGTCAATCCGGAATCGCGCCGGTCAGCGGTATCCGATGCAGAATGAGCCGGCAATGGCAAAGTGTCCACCGGGTCCAAAGTTACGGTGCGAATGACCTGATCCTGGATGGGGAGGCAGAATCCTTTATCCGAACAAACCATACCATTGATGCGGACCAACATGACCAGTTCTTCGCGACTGGGAAGATTGTTCAGTTCCAGCGGGACAACGAACGCAATCTGGTTGGCATACGATTCTGTCAAGTCGGCAGAATCACTGGGTATTGGATCCGGCTTTCGAGATGGCTGGGCCGGACCGGAAATTTTCACGTAAGGCGATTGCGAAATATCGATTCGGGTTTGACGCGGGTCGTCCTGGGTCAACGAGTAGATGTGGCAACCGGGCGCCAAAACGACTTCGATTCGGATGATCGCTTCCGTTCCATTCAGGTTTTTTGTCAAACTGGCACGTATCTCGCCCAGTGGTTGTGCGTCGGAGTCGCTTGTTTCGCGAAGGACGAATTTTTCTGGAGGAACATTTTCGAATTCGTCGGGGTTTTCGGACAAAACTCTGGGGCCCGATGAATCCGCGCCCGAACCCAAAGCGTTCGGTACCTGTGCAGCCATGAATGCTGGAAGGCAGATGATGAACAGACTCGCGACAACCAGCGTTTTGAAAGAAAACATTCCACTTACCAGAAAGATCGCGTTTGGCCAGTTCACTTGATCACTCGGGGAGATTACCAACCGCTCCATTTTTGGCACAATGGCAAACGTCCCCTCAAAATTCCCTAACGCCTTGAAAAGCGAAAATCCATGCCAAAACAGGTGGAAATGACATGAAACTGGTCGTCGCGGTAATTCATCCCGTCCGGTTGCGGGCAGTGAAAGAAGTACTTGACCAGATCGAAGTACAGCGAATTACCATCTGCGACGCTCAGGAGTGGATTTCACACGACGATTTCGCGACTCGGCGCAATGAGCAGGAGTTTCAAGCCAACTTCCGGCGAATGATCACACTGGAAATCGCGGTGAACGACGATTTTCTTGAACGGACTATCGCGTCGGTAAATCGTGTCTGTGCCCTGCAGCGGGGAGACACCACGAATTCCGGAGTTATTTGCGTGATTCCCATCGATGATGTTCGGTCGTTCTTTCCGGAGAAACAGGGGCCCGGTGCTATTTGAAACGCCTCCGTTTCGATTCGAAAAATGCTGGCACCAAAACTGGTTCGGGTGTTCGCGCGGCCTTCGGGGCTCGCTAAATTATCCATGTAGCGTATTTTTTGGATACGCAATTGTTCATGGACAATTCAGGAGAACTGATATGAACCGTTTCGCTGCCTGTGTCGCCGTTTTCTCGATACTGATTAGTGCCGCAGTTGCTTCGGCGTGCAATCGATGTGGTTGTTCGCCTTGCGCGCCGACCTGCTGTGCGCCGACCTGCTGTGCGTTGACAGCGATTTGCCCGCAAACTTGCTTCAGGACGACTTACAAGACCGTTGTATCGTGTCGTCCTGTTGTTACCTGCTGCAACGTCACGTACCGGGATGCATGCGGTTGTTGCCGCATAAAGAGTGTGAGGAAAGTCACTTATGTAAGAACCTGCACCCGCGTTCCCGTAACAACATGCCAAACGGTTTATCGTCGAGTTCCGGTGGCGATATCCTGCTGTCCACCTCCCTACAATCCTTGTTTCCCTCCCCCACGCAAGTCCTGTTTTTCTGGTGGCCTGCTGGCACGACTTTGTGGCTCCGGTTGCTAGTTTCACCTGAGTTTTGAGACGTTTTCGAAACGAATTGCGCAAAACTGCTTCTGACTTGTTGAACCCCGTTGGTATTTTCCGACGGGGTTTTCTATTGAAACTCCCGCGAAATTGGTTTTTTCCACGCGTGGAACCGTGAAAGCAGAGTGATTCGACCAGACAATCTTGCATGACCTTCTCGGAATCGCACTTCGGATGCTGGCGAATCTGGCTGTCAG
>JAYVKA010000692.1:0-3629 GCA_043768885.1 Planctomycetota bacterium | reverse complement strand
TTGATTGGTGCGGTTCTCCAGCACGATTACGTCTGCGTTCCCGAAGGTGATCATCGCATGCAACCAGGTGACGTTGCAATTTTGCTGGCCGAAGAAGACGTCGCACCCCAGGCATTGGCCCAGTTCGCAGCGGCGTAACTCGGGCAGTAAGATGGACGTCAATGCGCAAATGCCATTGCTGCGAACAGCAAACCAAGCATCAACAACCCGATCAAAAGGCCAATTCCGTTAAGAATCAGAAGCGGAACCTTGCTTCCCTGCCTGGAAAACAACGTTGCGATCAATCCCATCACAGCGACAACCGGGCCGATCAGGCTTCCGCATCCGCAAAACCAAACATGCATAACCAGCGAAACGATTCCGCAGATCAACGCCATTGTCCAAAGCCCATCCCTGGCGTTCGATCGATATGGATTGTTCGACCAGGCTTGGGTCGGGACCTGGGTGGGAGCCGACCAGGGACTCTGCCCTGTTGCCGAATTCGGTTGCCGAACGGGACTGCTTCCCAACGGTGAACCAACCGACGTGCCGGGCGGAAACTCGATATCGCGAGATTCGGAACCCATCGATTGCCAGCCAGAATCGTTCCGTGGCTGATTTGGCTGGTTTCCGCCCAATGGTACCATCACGGCATTGCCGCAAACCGGGCAAAGTGCCTGGTGTCCGCCATGAACGGCGTCCAGCCGCAACATGGACCGGCATTGGGGGCATTCAAATTCGATCTTCATGGCAGCCGAACCCAATCCTCGCGGCGTATTGATCCAATAATCGTTGGCCGTTCATTCGAGATGGCCAACGAATTACAGGAACAAAAATTGGAAACGGCCCGAATTTGTCTCAAACAAAGGTAGTGGATCCAGCCGCACTGGGACCTAATAGCAAGCCCTGCAGTTGTCGCAGGAACTTTAGCAAGATCCATTATCCCAAAATTAATGCATTACGACCCCGAGCCGTCTTTTTTGCTCTCGCCGTCACCAATCGACTCTTTTTCTTTGCCACCGTCGCCGGCTTTTTCGGCGTCACCAGTCTTGTCGTCGGCTTTCTTTTCGCCTTCTTTGGACTCCTTTTCGGCCCACTCGTCGCCGACCAAAGTGACCGATTTGATGTAGTCGAAATTCGGATAAAGCTCGCGAATCCAAACGTTGCCACGTTGGGCCAGAGGTCCCTGCAGATTGGCCGTGTCGCCGTACTCGGTGTTGATTTCCTTGACGACCTCCATGCCACCCTCAGCCACTTCGCCGAACGGTGTGAAACCATCTTCGTCCAGGCGTGAATTGTCACCCAGGTTGATGAACAACTGGATCGAGCGGCTGTCCGGCATACCGGATTTTGCGAAAGTAATCGTACCTGGCAAATTCTGATGATCGGCGATCGGATCGTCTGGAATTTGGGCGTTACCCCAGACGGCACTGATGTCCGGATCGCCGTGAACACCAAACTGGAACATAAAGCCATCAACCGCGCGAAAAATGCAGATATCGTTGAAGTAACCAATCCGAACCATGTTGAAAAAGCGGTCCGCTCCGTTCGGTGACCATTCACGATGAATGTTCATCATGAAATCGCCTTTGGTCGTTTCAAATTTTACGACAAACTCTTCTGGTGCCTGTTCGACAGCTTCCGACGGTTTGGGAAGAACGACTTTCTCGGCAGGTTCCTGTATGGCTGTTCTTGAATCGAGTGGAGATCCGGTAACGATTTTCCCGTCCTGTTGAACGCCTTTGCCTCCAGGGAAGCAACCAGTCAGGGAAATAATCAGCGAGGCGGCGGCGACGATTGAAAATTGCATAGTCGATTTCTTCTTCATGGATTTGAGTAAGGTTGAGGGCTGGAATACGAAATGGGATCAGGCCGCAGACTTTCGGTCCAGTGCCGAGTGATTGGGGCGAACCAAATCGGAAATTAGTCCCGTTTTTTCAAGCAGGACCAATGTCGCAAAGGTTAAATCAACTTCCCACCAGCGATGCCCGTGGCGGGCCGATCGGGGGTCAGCATGATGATTGTTATGCCAACCCTCACCATTGGTCAACAGTGCAAACAGCCAGTTATTTCGGCTGTCCTCGCGGGTTTCATAGTTGCGATATCCCCACATATGAGCGAACGAGTTGATTCCCCACGTCACATGCCAGGTAAAAATGGTACGCATCACCACGCCCCACAGGAATACCTGGACGGCGATCCAGTAACCGCTTACGGCCGAACCAGTAAAAAGCCACCCCAGTCCGAAACCGGCCAGGGTAATGACGACAGCGTGAGCGAAATAGACCCATACCCAATTCAAACCCTTTTGGAGCCACATGTACATTGGGTCCCGAATCAAGTCGCGGGCATAACGATCGTAGGCCGTGGCGGTACTCAGTTCCCGATTGTCCACAAACAACCAACCCATATGCGACCACCAGGCACTGACTTTGGGAGTGTGTGGGTCGGGTTGGTGATCCGAGTGTTGATGATGCAGGCGGTGAACCAACACCCACCTCGCCGGTGAATCCTGGAAACTGCAAACGCCCAGCATCGCCAATGTGTACTCGAACCACTTGGGGCATTTGAATCCGCGATGGGTCAGCAGGCGATGATAACCGGCTCCGATTCCCATGCTGGTAAAGATGTAATTTCCGATCGGCAGAAACAGCACGCCCCACCACGAAAAAAATGCGGGTAGCAACGCCAGTGGAATCAACAGATGAAAGACAAGTACAGGGATGACGTATTCCCAAAGGATTCGACTGTCTTTGTCGACCATCTTTGGTTTGGGCAAACGTTTGTTCGTGGGACCGATTCGCTCATGCGAATCCTCCAGAATGTCTTTCGCAATCTGGTCTTCGACCGCAGTATTCGAGGGGTTGGTGGCTTTGATATCCATTGCGTCGCTATCGTCCGGAAAATCGGTGCGGTGGTTAAACTACAGTCTATCGCCCTTGCGTGCCCTGGAAAACGCCAACCAGCCCGATTGTTTTCGGCCTCGCGCAGCCGAACCGTGAATCCTGCCAGAATCGCGGGGATTTCGCCAAACGCCCCCGTCGGAATTTTGTCGCATCGGCAGACTGAATTCCATGGAATCGTTCACAAGCCGGGCATCTGGTGATTACAGTATCACTGGTTTAATCTGGTTCATTCCAACAGGTCGCACGACGCGGCCGGTGTTCACGTGCCGATCAGCCCGGTGAATTGCATTTCATGAATTACGGATTTGTCATCGACAATCGAAAGTGCATTGGCTGTCATGCCTGTTCGACAGCGTGCAAGTCCGAGAACGAAGTGCCGTTGGGTGTGAACAGGACATGGGTCAAGTACGTCGAAACAGGCCAATACCCGGACGCGACCCGCCATTTTCAGGTGACTCGCTGCAACCATTGTGCGAATCCGCCATGCGTGCGGATCTGCCCGGTGACCGCGATGTATCAGCGTGATGATGGGATCGTCGAGTTTGACCCGGAGGTCTGCATCGGTTGCAAAGCCTGCATGCAAGCTTGTCCGTACGATGCGATCTACATCGATCCGGAAACCAGTGCCGCGGCCAAGTGTCACTTTTGTGCACATCGCGTCGATGTCGGGCTGGAACCGGCCTGCGTGGTGGTTTGCCCCGAACACGCAATCATCTCCGGAGACATGGACGATCCGGCTTCTGA
>JAYVKA010000691.1:0-23457 GCA_043768885.1 Planctomycetota bacterium | reverse complement strand
TTTCCGCCCGCGCACGTCCCATCGCAATCTCCTTCATGTTGATGTCCAAAAGCCTTCAACATAAATTCAATGTCAACGTGCAGTTCAAAGTACGCTCACAGTTCAGTTGCGGATTGGTCGCAGGCGGGAATCAGATACACTCCCCCCCCCAGGGCTTAACGGGTCCCCTTACGTTGCGGATTGGTCGCAGGCGGGAATCAGATACACTAACCTGCAATCAGTCCAATAGCCGCTGCTGGTTGCGGATTGGTCGCAGGCGGGAATCAGATACACTGATTCTCGCATCCTTGACCACCTCGCACCGTTGCGGATTGGTCGCAGGCGGGAATCAGATACACTTGTTCCGTCGATGGGCACTGGAAAACAGCAGTTGCGGATTGGTCGCAGGCGGGAATCAGATACACTTGGCCGACAATTCGCCCCCGAACCAGCGGAAGTTGCGGATTGGTCGCAGGCGGGAATCAGATACACTGCGGTCCCGATTCTTTCCGCTTGACCTCTTGTTGCGGATTGGTCGCAGGCGGGAATCAGATACACTCGAATTCGAGCGCTGTCCACAATGACGCGAGTTGCGGATTGGTCGCAGGCGGGAATCAGATACACTTTTGGTGGCCGCGAGTGCCGAAGGCGGATTGTTGCGGATTGGTCGCAGGCGGGAATCAGATACACTTGTTTCCTTGTTCACCAGTGACCGGCGCAAGTTGCGGATTGGTCGCAGGCGGGAATCAGATACACTACCTGGTCCCCAAGTGGCGACTGTCGCAGGGTTTAAAACAGGAGAGTTCAAAATAATTCGAGTTGACATGGTGGTGCCTCGGGCATTGTGCGCCGTTTTCCCCAAAAAATGCGCATGCGTTCAAACTGTTTGTCCGTTAACTCCATAATGCGCACTTCACCATCCGGGGGAAGGGATCGTTCTACGCGCTGAACATGCACTGCCATGTTTTCCTTGCTGGGGCAGGGACGGGCGTAAACAGAATACTGCATTTGCCTGAACCCATCTTTCAGAAGCATTTTCCGAAAAAGCGTGTATTCCTTCCTCGCTGCCTTGGTATCTGTCGGCAAATCAAACATTACCAGAATCCACATTAATCGGTACCCACTGATTCGCATGGTACAGGTATCTCCAATTGGGATGACTCTCCGGAATAACAGCGGACAAGCGAGGCCACCATTCGATGGATCATTATCATCATGGGTCCGGTTTGTTCGTTCAACGCCAGAGGCGTCGTCAGAATGTCGAGTAACATTGCCTTTGCTTCCTGAGTCAGTTCCGTATATCCCTGTCGCCACATTTCCCGAACCCGGTCGTCCACTAACGGGCGGAACGGTTCAATCAAGTCATCGACCAGGCAGAAAGCATTGCTGCGATTCGAATGGTGTAGACCAATCGCAGGCTGAAGCCCGCCCGAAACTACCGCACGTGCAATTGCTGCACGAACGATCGCATATCCGTAGTTCAAGAAACAATTCAGGTCATTGGCTGACTGGTCGCGGCGAAAGCCAGTATTGTCCAGCCACGCTGACCAATACGCACGAGCTGCCCGCGCCTCCACATTGTTTGGATCGCCGGAGTGAACTTGCCGGGCGAGGGCTAAAAGTCGGGTTCGCACAGCCGAATTTTCTTCAAGGTTTTTTGCCTGCCCCCTAATCTTGGCAATGACCAATTGCCGCCAGAGTTGTTTTTGCATAGGAAGTGGCACTGCCATTTGATCGGCCAATCGCCAAATCACTTGGGAGTGCGTGGCAAGGGGTAGCAGGATGGCTGCCGGAATGTGATCGCGCCCGCACACGACCAAAACTGCCCCTGAGTCCGCAAGTTTCGCCAATGCGGCATGGGTGTATGTGGTCTGGGGATGGTCAACCACGACCATTCCCAAATCCTCACAGGGAGCCTGGGCAACAGTTTTGCCATCGCGTTGAAGCAATAGCTGGTCATTCCGAACAGACAAATGCGCAGGCTCGCGCGAAATTTCCAGAGTTCGTTTGATCATGGATGCACGTCATCGAATAAGCGCCCTCCATGACAACGTTTCAGGTTTGATTTATTACCAATCTGGATATTAGTTGCCGGTAAAGTCAAACTCAACCAAATTTTGTTGGAATCAAACGTCTAATCATTGGCCCACCTTACGCGTCCCAACGGATCAACAGTTATTTTTCGCCCTGAAAGCGTACTGGCACTTGTCGAAACAACGCGTTGCTCGGTACTTCGGCGTGCGTCATACTGCTCAGAGAACCAAAATTGACCACTTGTCGATGCGGCGGTCTTGAATACAAGAATCCGATCTGGTTTATCATCGTTCATTTGGTAGACCAGTTCCCTGCTGGAAAGTGACATCACGAACCGGGCATCGGGGCGACTCGGATGTTTTCTTTGAATGACCGCTTCTTTGCGTTTCAGACGTTGAGTCGCCTCCATCAATGTGACAAACACCGCCTCTCGCTTTTTCTTTCCTCGTTCTTCAAATTCAAAAATACAAAGGTGGTGAGTATTTCCCGGTTTGACGTAGGCCGTACCTTCCCGGTCCGGATGCAGCGGCATAATCGTCTTTTCTGGTTTGGTGATTCGAACTTTTTTCACAGGAACACCCTTAGGCATTGTCAGGCCAGCCAGGGCTTCTTTCATTTTCTTCGGATCGATTTTTTTCTTGCGGCCAATTTCGATTCCATGTTGGGCAAGGCGGTCGATTACCAGTTTCCGAATGGTCTCGTCCCGGATTTTTTCGACTTCATTGGCCGATAACGATTCGACGGGTTTTCGAACGACCCACTCATCCGAAACCGGGGTGGGACCGTAGTTTGTTTCCTCGTGCAATCTGCCGGAAACCTTGCGCTGGACCCGATAGGAAACATTGATCTGCTTAACCTTGTCGACAACATCGTCTCGGAACGTTGCCCACGGCTCAAACAGAATTTCGCCGTGTCGCCTGGCTCCACCACGGCGATAGAGTTCCGACAATTTGTGCAGGCGGCTACGGTTGGTTGCTGCGACAACAATTGCGTCAATCGCATGGTGCCGATGGTCCGCCCGGTTTTTTTCTCCATTCGGTTGTCGAAGTTTTTGATCTTCCTGCCAAGCGGGACTATCTGGAAGTTCTGACAAAATCGTATCCAGTCCCCACTGCCAGCGAAGTTCGGAAGTTAGCTGGCCCTTCAAACCATAAACACAGTTGGGTTTGTCGAACAAAAGCTGAAGATACTCGACAGTTGCGCGTGTTATGTATCCCGTGTCAACCAGTTGCCGCGCAATGAACTGGCTCAAGTCCAATTCCTTTTGCAGAAAGCGCTTGAATTTGTTGTAGGGCATCAATCCTTTTTTCATCAAGGATGTGACATGCTGAACAACACGGTCATAGTCGGCGGGTCGGGCACCTGCCAGCCATTCATAGGGAGTTTGTTGCCCCTTGTCGTGGTTGCAATTTCGATGAGCCACAACCTTGTTGGCCTGGGAATCGTCCAGACATCGTGAATAGGGCAAGATGTGGTCTACATCCGTATCGCCACCAAACAATTGCTCCATGCTCATTGGCTTGCCGCAATAAACGCATTCCGAACACTGCTCCTCCCACAACAAATATCGAATGATCCCTTCGCGGCGGGCGACATTTCCATGTTTAACGATTTCGTCGGCGGCTCGTTCCCTTTCTTTTTGTCGATCGCGCATTCGTTTGGACATTTCAGCCCGTTTTTCGGAACCGACTTGAACTGTTCTGGCCATTTCAACGTGAACCTGATCCGGTCGTCCGTATTCGCGAATGATCGCGTTGACAACCTTGCGCAATTCAAACAATGCCCGTTTGACAACTGGATTAGGGATGTTTCCAAGTCTGCAATCGGCAGCCTTCATGCGTGAGAAATCGGGCAGTCTGTCAAACAATCGGCGTTGCAACTCATCGCGGCGATAATAGCCTGCGGCATGAATCGCGCTCTGTTCAGGATCGCTTAGGGATTGGTAAACAAGTCCCTTTTCCAAATGGGGAAGGAGGCGTTCAATTGCCCGCCGGGAAAGCCCCGCATAACCGGTTGGCAGGTCTACGGATAATAACTTTTCGGCCAGTTCAACGGTGAAACCAAATTGGTCCCGAAGGCGAACGATCTTGTGATATTCATCAATTTCGGGATTGAGAATCACCCTGATGATACGTGTTTTTTCTTTATCATCCCGATCGTGCCAATCCTTGCCAATGGCTTTCGCAACCTTGACATCGACAGCATTCCCCTTCAATCCAGGTCGGCTCCCCTTTTCCAAGTTGAATCGGGTTCCTTCATTCATTCCAAGTTTTTTGCGCAGGTCATCAAAGGAGATTTTATCTTTCGTAGCTAGTACCTTTAGAACGATTATTCGTTGGTCGGCATTCAGGCCGACATCTTCTCCGTCATTGACGTATCGCAAATTATTGACTTCTTGGAGCAAGCGAAATCGTTCCGCAGCACGATCCGCTTTAGGACAACGTTTTTGGTTAGGTTCCAGTTCACATTGCCCGACCACTGACATTGGCCAATAAAGCGGCCGTTGAAAAAACAGGATTCCAAAAATTCCAAACGACTCGAGATCCGATCCCCCTGAACGCCGTGAATCACGCCGTGAAATCGAAAGTCGCGGAGCAATTGATAATTCTTGAACGCCCGATTTGGGATTGACAATATGAACTGGACCCAATGCTCCAAATTTCAGTTTGTCAGTGAACAAATTTGAATTGTGTTGAGCCTGCGATTCCCAGATCGCGAGAAACTCATCCACCATTTGCCTGCGGGAAAGATGTCGATTGCGAACATGGTCGTTTTCTATACGATTGGAATGTTGAAGTTGGGAATTCTTAACCGCAAGCATGGCACCAATGGTTTTGAACCCACCATCCAATCGTTCCTTTTCATTTTGGTTGATCTCAGCCAATAATCCCTGTGCTTCCTGATCGCCGACATCCGTCTTTCGATTTGAAAGAAATCCACGGCGACGGCACAGGTGTAGAAAAACCCGTCCCAATTCGAAAGGTGTTAGTTGCTGTTCCAATGCGCGAACGCGCAGTTCGTAGGGGTTTTTGTTCAATTCGGCAGCTTGCAAATCCGGATCACTTGGCCAAAGCCCGGCCTGGACCATTGAATTTGCCAGAAGTTTTTCCCGTCTGGCCCGACGTTTGGTTTGTCGTCGCATTCCACGTTTGATGCGTCGGTCTTCGGTCTTGGAGGTTTCTTTGCTGGTGTCAAATGCGTCAACTCCTTCGGGGAAAACCCGAACCCCCATGTCCACAATCCGCGATTTTTCTCGGTCGTCTCCCTCTTCGATCAACGCCCAACCAATTGAATTTGGCCCCATATCCAAACCTAAAGTTCGAATCATGGTTTTGACTCCTTGACAGCATGAATTTGACGGTTATTTTGGTGCCAGTGTATCTGATTTCCGCCTGCGATACTTTTCGTAACAAGAATTGAATTTCGCAGGCCACGCTCCACGGAGCGACCGGCGACAAAGCTTCGGCCTTGTCGCTTTTTTTTGTGCGCAACGCATTCGGCTCGAATGTTCGTTGGCCGGGAAGTCGTCTATTCTGAGCCACATCGGACGCTCTCATATTCTCTCCGCTGTTAACCCAAACGGGCCTGTTAACCAGAGAGCGCGAGAGTTTTGGGGGAGTTTGGGCCAGAGGACCGGAGATCCGGCAACGACCATTCGCGACGAGAGCGCTCTCGGCAATTCGGCCAGATGAAAAAACTCGCCAAAACGGGGGCCAAAAACGCGAAACGCCGGGGGCTCTCGCTCCCGGCGTGGTTTGTTAACCCGTGGGTCGGGTTTATTTCGAGATTTGAATTAGCTCCCCCACAAGGACTCGAACCTTGGACCTAGCGGTTAACAGCCGCTCGCTCTACCAACTGAGCTACAGGGGAATGTGCGTACCGCGAAACGGACGGAGATCGCCTGTTTCGGGATAACCAATTTAGCGCAGATTGCTGGTTTGGGCAAGACCGTTTCGAACCGCCGCTGGTTCACTTTGTCGCCAATTCAGCGACAATTGGCCATTCGGCCGCCCACTGAATCGATAGGCTACCAGTTTCAATAGCGGCACCGTCCAACACGCGATAAACAATTGAGTAGGTCCCGGAAACCCTCCCCGCGCCTGCGGAACGCATCGATTGATCGTTGCCGGACTGCAACGTTTCCGGGGACCAATCCCGTATCTCGCCCGGATTCGCGGCAAATACGCAGCAATTGGTGCCGGTCGCTCGAACAAAATCACGTTTTTCGGTAGACTTTCCAACCGCAATTGGACAGGGATTTTTGTGGCGTTGTTTTCCGGACCGGTCTTTCATTCAGGCCATTGAACATGTTTTCGATTCAACGGTTTTTCAGTCAGGACACCAAGTTTTTTGATTTGCTGGAAGCAAGCGCCGATGAGACGCAGGCGCTAACACAGTTGCTGATCGACTTGCTGAAGGACCGCTCGCGGACTCACCCGCTGGACGAGTTTGCGGTGGCTCGCGGCAAGGACAAGCGGATCACGGATCAAATCAGCCAGGAGCTGGTCAATACATTTGTCACCGGCCTCGAAAGGGAAGACATCGAAATGGTGTCTTATGCGTTGTACCGGATATGCAAGACGATTGAGAAGTTTGCCGAGCGGTTCAATCTGGCACCCCAACGGCTGGCTGACGTCGATTTTTCCATGCAAACCGAGTTGATGGAGCGGGCGACGAAAACGATGTCCGAGATGGTTCATCAATTGCGAAAGAGTCCGTCCCTGGAGACGATCAAATCGATGAACGACCGGATGCAGGCCATCGAGACTGCAGCGGACGAGGTCATCCTGAAACTGCTGGGCGAGGTTTACAGCGGCAAGTACGAACCGATCCAGGCGATGATGGTTCGTGACCTGTACGATTTGCTGGAGAAGGTGATTGACCGCTGCCGGGATGCGGCCAACGCCATCACGCATATTGTGCTGAAGAATTCCTGAAAACCCGGGCGTGGAATTCCTTTTCCCGAAGCTGGACCGCGCCGGCTGAATTCCTTTCTGCGACAGTCGAATCGTGACGATGCACTTAACGAACAAGCCCTGAGCAAAGAAAATGTTTCTGATCCTGACAGTGATCCTGATCGCCCTGGTGTTCGAGTATATCAACGGGTTTCACGACACGGCCAATTCGATCGCGACCGTGGTTGCGACCAAAGTGCTGAGTCCGCGCCAGGCAGTTTTGCTTGCGGCAGTCTCGAATCTGATCGGAGCCTTGTGGGGGACAGCGGTTGCCAAGACCATCGCTTCGGGGCTGGTCGATGCATCGGTCGTAACCCAGGAGGTACTGATTTGCGCGTTGCTGGGGGCGATCATCTGGAACCTGATCACCTGGTATTGGGGTTTGCCCAGCAGTTCCAGTCACGCGCTGGTCGGTGGACTGGTCGGAGCCTCCGTCGCGGCGGCCAACAGCTGGCACGTAGTGATCTGGTCGGTCCCGGACAAGGAGCATTTTTACGCCGGGAAGGGACTGCTGTGGAAAGTGGTCGTCCCGATGTTTGCCTCTCCGATGGCTGGATTTGTGCTGGGGTTCCTGATTATGGTTCTGCTCTATCTATTACTCCGCAAATGGAAGCCACGCTGGATCAATGCGATTTTTGGCAAAGCCCAGTTGGTGAGCGCTGCCGGAATGGGATTGATGCACGGAACCAACGATGCGCAAAAGACGATGGGAATCATCGCGCTGGCGCTCGCAGCCGGAACGGCTTCGGGGCGACTGGACAACCTGCCGGACTGGTTGTCGTTTTTGCACCTCGCACCACCTGAGGCGGGAAAATCACTGGACATTCCCATTTGGATCAAGGTGGTTTGTGCAATCGTGATGGCTGCCGGAACAGCGGCCGGAGGGTGGCGGATCATCAAAACACTGGGACACAAGATGGTCAAGTTGCAGCCGGTTCACGGCTTCGCCGCAGAAACAACATCAGCATCCATCATCGGACTCGCTTCGCATTTCGGTATCCCGGTTTCGACAACCCACAATATTTCGGCGGCAATTATGGGTGTCGGGTCGGCCAAGAGAATGGGGGCGCTGAAATGGACGGTTGTCGAACAAATGGCGTGGGCCTGGCTGTTGACGATTCCCGTTGCCGGATTTATCGCTTACTGTTCGGTAGTCTTTTTGAAATTTACCGGCATCATCCCTGCTGTGGCGCCATGACGGATTTGCGTGTTCGAGTCGTCCTGCGCGATTGCAAAAACCGGGCTTGCCAGACCAGCGGACATTTCGCTTGCAATTCCCACCTCAACGACATTGGCCAATAAGACGTTTGGCATGATCATTTTTTCCGGGCTCCTGCCTGGCAGCAAAGCGCACATTCACGGAGTGAATGGCCACGTGGCACAGTGCTTCCAGCCTGTGGGACAGAACTAACGCAGCGCGACCACAGGCTGGATGCAATGTGCTACGGTATGTTAATCCCACCACCAGGATTTTTTGGCGGGATCCAGAGCGGCGGTCGTCAGTCGCTTCTGAAGTTCTTCGTTGTCGGCAGGGAGCAGATTTTCTTTTTTCAGGGCCTCGGTTGCCATGATGCTGACGCCTCCCGATGGGGCGACCAGTGTTCCGGCTTTCCACTGGGCATTGGCCAAACTGCGCGCTGAAACCATCGCCGTTTGCGTTTCAATTTGGATTGCGTCCGGGTCGAGCAGCAATTCCAAATCGAGTCCTGTTCTTGCCAACAGGTCTTCCTGCTTCAAATACCCCGCCACGATCAGAGTATCAATCATGTTGCGCAGCTGGGCAAAAACGGGACTGGCATTGGCAATCTGTTCATAGTTCCTGGTAAACGTCTCGGCGTACATACGCGCGGCGCGAACCGGTTTGGTTTGGGTCTGGACCAGCCGCCCCTGGCTGTCCATCGAATAGGCTTCGGTCCCCAACCGAACCCCCTGCCCCGCCATGTGAAACGCCAGTCTGTCGTCGGTGACTTCAACGCACTCGTAGTCTGGAGTAAACCACCACCGTTGAATACTGTCGCGCGGCGCGCCGTTGAGGTTGTCCATAAAATTCGCCATGCGAATCGGCGGAGGTTCACGCCCCATCGCAATCAGCTTCATGCGATAGTCGGCTTCGACCAGCACGCGGGCCATGTTCGTTCTCCCTGGAATTCCAAACACAACCACGTTCGCGTCGCCAATTGCTCCTTCCAGTCCCTGTATGACTTCCATTCCGAAATCGTATTCCTGCTGGGCGGAAAGAACCGGAACATTGACCGGCATCTGCTGACGAAATTTTTTCAGCCGCTCCATTCCTTCCGCCGTTGGATCAATGCTGCATCCAACCCAGGTATCGCGGGGCCGATCGGGGGCAAAGGCGCGGAGAGCCGTCACCAGGTCCTCAAGCAGTATCACCGGACGACCGGTCGTCATACCTGCAGCCCGTCCACCGGCGTCGGCGGCCCAGCCCTCTGCCGGACCAGCGATCACGATGTCGTTTTGGTCGGGATAGGCAAAGACGTACTCAACCCGTTGCAGACCAGCGAGTTTGAGAATATCGTCCGGAAGTTCTTCGCCCGCATCCAGTTGTTTTCGAATTGCTTCCTGGAGTCTGGACAGTGAAACTTTGCGCAACGGACCGGGCTGTTGAATTTCCTGGTCCAGAACAGCCCGCGCGGCCCGCACACGCTGGAAGAACAACTCGCCGCCCGCTGGTGCAAACTGTTTGAATTCGAGTACACCTTCGGGGCTGACCGCAACGCCGAACACCGGCTGTTGAATCGTAATGCCGGGCTGGGGCGTTGGGTTTTGCAGGCCGAAAACAGTTGGGGCTGCGAAAACGATGGAGACCAAAGCACAGTACAACGAAAGGCGGCGCAACAAGGCCTGCGGTCCAACAAATATGCCGTCCATTCCACCGTTCCCGATTCATCAACAGAATGCCTTGCACTTGCGATTGTAACATCCAGGTCAACACGACGCAAAAACTGCTTGTCGACTCAGGAAGCCGCCCCACTTTGTGACGCGAGAATTTTCTCCATCAGTTTCCAGCAAATCAACTGCATTCGCGGGATATGAAACGGGCCTTTCCAGAGATTACCCTTCAGCGTTGAGCTGATTCGCCCGTCCCGATGCAAGTATCCGAACCACTCGCCATGTTCTGGATCCGGAAAGTGGCGGTAAGTCCAATCGTGAATCTGCTGGTGCCACTGCAAGTATTTCACGTTGCCAGTCAGCTGATACGCCATCAGCGTCGCAATGATCGTCTCGTTTTGCGGCCACCAGAATTTCATGTCGTGCCAGTACTCCTGGACTGGGTGGCCGTAGACATCGGTGAAGTAGAGAATGCCGCCGTACTCCTGATCCCATCCGCGTTGCCACATCCAATCGAGCATTCGGCAGCCAAGTTCGATCAACTCCCTTTCGTCGCGAAGCGAGCCTTCCTGCATGATAAACCAGGCCGCTTCGATGGCGTGACCCGGATTGAGCATCCGTCCGTCGAAGTGGTCGACGATCCCGCCTTCGGGATCTACCGTCTCCATCACGCATTCGATTTCTTCATGAACATGAACAGTCCGAATCCAGTCAATGGCGCGGTCGATCCATTCGCTGGCAATATCCAGGCCGATTGACTGCCGCAGTTCCTGGGCAGTGGCGATGGCAATCATGGGAAAGCCAATGCTGCGAGTGGGCCGGGTGCTGGTGAATTTGGGTTGTCTGTTTTGCGGATTCAGGTTGTGATCGATAAACCGCTCAAATGTTTGGCGTGCCCTGGCTGCGTACCTGTCGTCGCCGGTTGCCAGAGCAAGTTCGCCAAAAGCGATCGCCGCAAAACTTTCCGAAAACGCATATCGACGTTTGCGAATCGGCTTGCCTTCGCGAGTTACATGGAACCACATTCTCCCGTCGGCCGGATCGAAACAGTGTTGTTCCAGAAACCGGGCGCCACTTCTTGCCAACTCCAGCCATTCACCACGCGGTTCGACGTTATTGAACAACTCGCCCATCATCCAGGTAAACCGGCCCTGAACCCAAACACCTTTGTCAGTATCGATTACCGAACCGTCACGAGCCAGCGCGGTCATGATTCCGCCGTGTTCACGATCAACGCCATGCTTCGTCCAAAACGGAATCGTGTCGCTCAGCAAGCCGGCGCGATAATCGTCTCGCAAATGCGTCAAACGCCGGATGTCTGTGAGTTCGCTAGAAGAACCGGGATACATCATGGGAGTTAAAGATCTCCAGGCCTGGAGGCCACAATTAATTGGCTGAAGGCTATACCGTAGCACAGGCTTCCAGCCTGTGATCTTCATGCCCTCACAGGCTGGAAGCCTGTGCCACGTCCGGAGTGTTGTGCGGCAATGCGTGAACGGTCAGCCCGGTCAGGTCGCGATTGTTGCCACCGAACAAAATGCTGGCTCCGTATCCGGCCAAAACACACGTTGTAATACCGCAAGCGGTGTAAAGGTATCCGTTGATCGTCGAATACTTCCAAAACAAAAACATCACAATGGCCCCGGTCACTGCTCCGGTCAGCGGACCCGGCCCATTGGCCCGTCGCGTCAACGCTCCCAGCACAAACAGCCCGCCCAGCACACCCATAAACAAACCGATGACCATGATAAAAGTGTCGAAGAGCGACTTGATCGCTGGATCCACAAAAACCAGCCCCAGCAGGGTGCCAACTACTCCCAGCAGGAATGTCAAAACGCGCGCCGACCAAAGGTAAACCGGGGTGTTCGTCTTTCAGTTCATTGCCGCGAAAAAACAATTCTTCAGCGGCTCCACCCAAAACAAAAATGTGGCTTTGCCCCAGACTGATTGCCGTTCCAGCCATCACGCAATTCGGAACGTCAGCCCGTTTTCGCCAGCGATGCGAGACCATGTTGTACTCCCAGGTATCGCGCAGAAACCCAACGTCGTCGCCGGCTTGGTTCCGACCGCTGATCACATAAACACAATTGTCAAAGCCATTGTGCTGGCCAACAGTCAGATGAAACGCCCGTGGCGGTCCTGGACAGGGCTCGTGTTTTTCCCAGACAAATTTACCTGGCTCACTTCGAACCGAAAGATCCAGCGACCAAAGATTTTTCTGGGCCGAAACGAGTTCGGTGGTCCCCTGCCCTCCTGAAAACCAGATTGTGTTGCCGACCAAAGTTGCCGAGCCATACGATCGCGGTTCCGGCAGCGGCGGGAATTCCATTCGGACCAGTGCTTCGGAACTGCGGTCCCATTGCAACAGAAAGACTTCCCGAAAAACGCTCGTGGCATCGGCGCCACCGATGCAGACTACGCCGTCCGGAACGGATACTGCCGCGCCGTAGGCCATTGGCCGAGTCAACTTGCCCCCATCCGACCACGTGGGTGATTCTGAATTGAGATCGAGAACGTAAACCCGATCGAGCCAGGCTTTTTCATTTTCCCAGACAGGAAGTGGAAAGTTGGCTCCACCAGCAACGATCAAAACGTCATCGTGAATTCCGGCGAACGGCCCGGCCACACCCAGTTCGTCTGGTCTTGGCGGCAACCCGTTCCAGGCCAACATTTCTTTTGCCGGGCGATCCTGAACTCCACAGACAACATTGGCGATCGCACACAAAACCGCAACAAGCAAAATAATATTGGGAGCAATTGGCCAGAGCCATATTTGTTGAACCGTCAGCCGAAGGCGTACGCGCGATGCCCAAACGTACGCCTTCGGCTGACGGTTAGACGAAAAATGCCTTGCGTTTTGCAAACCTGGAATTGCCCAAACTGGCGACATCGAAAAAACCCGGCTCATGACTTGACCGATGTGACTGACTGCCCGGCGCGATCAAAAAAACCAATGGCCCCAATTTCCTTTCGAAGCACGGCGATTTCCGCCTCTCCCAGCGGCAACTGCGGCAACCGGCAAGGCCCCATTGAATGACCCAACATACCCAGCAGTTGTTTCATCGCAGGGTGAAACCGGTGTCGATAAACCGTGCGAATCATTTCATTGGCAATCGATTGAAACTGGCGAGCCGCAACCAGGTCGCCGCGCTGAAAAGCGTCGATCACCTGATGATAAACCGATGCGTAGACGTTGTAGGTACTGCCAATCGCCGCCCGGGCACCTGTCGCAATCGCGGCCAGCAACATTTCGTCGACACCCCAGACAATATCCAATCTTCCGCCGTCCAGTTCCTGGCATTCCTGAAACTCGTGCAACGATGGCTCGGTGAATTTGATACCCGTCAGATTGGGAATCTTTCTGCTCCCCTGACGCAAAAACTCTGCCATATCGAGTTTTGCTCCACTGAGTGCCGGAATGTGATAATAGTAGAACGGAAGATTGGGTGCCGCGCCTGCGATTTCCGCCATGCAAGTCACCAATTGGGGAACGCTGCTGATTTTGAAATAAGACGGGCAGGTGGCGGAGACAATATTGGCACCGACTGATTCCGCATAAGTCGCCAACTCGCACGCTTCGGCCAGACTGTTGTGTCCAACCTGAACAAGTACCGGAACACGACCGGCCGACGCCTGAACGAAAGATCCGGCAACCAGTTTTCTCTCCGCCGTCGAAAGCGACATCCCTTCGCCTGTACTGCCGCAAACGTACAGGCCGGAGATTCCCTGATCGATCAGCCACTCGACCATCGGCGAGACTTGTGCCAAATTCAGTTCGCCAGTATCAGCCAACGGTGTATAAGTCGCAGCGATCAGGCCTGGCAGGTTTTTATGCACTGCCATTTATTGAAACGTCGAGTACGAGGAGTTCGGACCACAGGTGACCCAACCGGAATTCAATATTTCACCTGGATGTCAGGCAAGTAGAGAATCAGACGACGTCGGTTGAGTCGGCAAAACGATAGCCTACCCCGCGAACGGTCTGGATAACATCCGCAGCATCGCCCAGCTTTTTCCGCAGCGAACGGATGTGCACATCGATCGTCCGGTCCTGGACCATCGTATCGGCACCCAAAGCCGAATCGATCAGGTCGGCTCGTTCAAACACGCGACCGGGCTGGCGGATCAGCGTATCGAGCAAACGAAACTCACTGGGAGTGAGTTCCAACGGCGACTCGTTCAGCATCACCCGATGCCGAATCCGGTCGATCGTCAATCCGGCGAGGGAAACCACATCCTCGGACTCGCCGGCAGCCGAGTCGGTGGGCGGGACCTGCCGGCGCAACATCGATTTGATCTTTTCCAACAGAATCCGAACGCTGAAGGGCTTGGTCACATAATCGTCGGCACCAACCCGATAGCCCACGATCTGGTCCATCTCTTCGCTGCGGGCCGTCATCATGATGACCGGAATGTTGGCGGTGCTCTTTCCCGTACGCAACGCCCGGCAGACTTCCAGTCCGTCCGCCAGCGGCAACATTACGTCCAGCAATATCAGGTCCGGCAGTTCAGCACGGGCGCGAGTCAGTCCGGCCTGGCCTTCGTTGGCCAAAATCACGTCAAAGCCGTCTTGCCGCAGGTTGTACTCCAACACACTGGCCAGGGCCGGGTCGTCTTCGACAATCAGAATTCGCTGACGTTGCATCGGGCGGTTTGCTTCAATTCGGATCAATTTGTTTTGCCAGTTGAGAATGCGCCGTGTTTGTGACGGACAATGTCACCATCGACCAGGTAGATTACATCTTCGGCAATGTTCTCGGCATGATCGCCGATTCGTTCGAGGTGCCGCGACGCCGAGAAACAGTGCAATGCCGGATCGAGCAGTGAGCCGTCCGATCGCATCAAATCCTGCAATTCCAGAATGATTCCCCGGTTCAGCTCATCGACTGACGCATCGCAAAGTATGACCTGTTTTGCAAGTTGCGAGTCGGACGTCACAAAAGCGTCGAGTGCCATTCGCAACATCTGCCTGGCCTGGCGTGACATTTCTGCCAATCGGTCGGGAATGGGAAACCAGGGAAACTCATGAACACCCTGGGCCCGCTCCGCCACATTCTTGGCGATGTCACCGATTCTTTCGAGGTCGGTGTTGATTTTCAATACCGAAGCGATGCGGCGAAGGTCTCCGGCCACCGGCTGATGGAGAGCCAGCATTTTCAGACAGTCCTCTTCGATCGCGACCTCCATCTCGTTGACTTGCCGGTCGATCGCGCGGATGTTCGTCACCAGATCCAGTCTTTTCTCGCACAATGCTCGCGTGGCATTGTCAATCATCTGCTCGACAATACCGAACAGGTTCATCAACTGCCGCTGCAGGTGGTCGAGATCACGTTGTAAATGTTTGGACATATATTGAGTGTTTTGCTGTCGGGTTTTGATCGAGTCGTTTAACCACGATGCCATCTCATGAAAAGTAGTGGAAGTTGCCAAACATCCCGTTTCGCAAGGATTCTTAGCAAGATCCACTACGACAGATGGCTTTGTTAAACCGTAATGCGATTGCCCTTTATTCTATCCGAACTTGCCGGTGACATAGTCTTCGGTTTGTTTTTGTTTGGGACGGGTAAACAGCTCTTCTGTCGGGCCTGATTCAACCAACCGACCTTCGAAAAAGAACCCCGTCTGATCACTGCAGCGGGCGGCCTGTTGCATATTGTGTGTCACGATAACGATCGTGTATTGCTGGCGCAGTTCGTAGATCAGGTCTTCGATTCGCCGGGTCGATGCAGGATCCAGAGCCGAACAGGGCTCGTCCATCAGCAGAATTTCCGGACCGATCGCGATCGCACGGGCAATACACAGTCGCTGCTGCTGGCCGCCGGAAAGCCCGAGAGCCGACTGGTTCAGCCGGTCCTTCACTTCATCCCACAATGCCGCCTTGCGCAACGACCACTCCACCAACTCAGCCAGCTTTGTCCGCGACAATCCCGTGTAGTGCAACCGCGGACCAAACGCGACATTGTCGTAAATCGATTTGGGAAAGGGGTTCGGTTTCTGAAACACGATTCCGATCCGGCGACGAAGTGCGACCACGTCCGTCGAGTTCGCCAGGATATCAATGTCCGGCAAGCTCAGGGTTCCGCTTGCGCGCGCGCCCGTGACAGTATCGTTCATCCGGTTGATCCACTTCAGCAATGTACTCTTGCCGCAACCGCTGGGACCGATCAGGGCCGTGACCCGGTTGGCCGGAATGTCGAGTTTCAGGTTTTGCAGAGCCTGAAAGCTTCCGTACCATGCATTCAGGTTTTCCATCGAGATTACGGTCTTCGAGACACCGTCTTCGTCTTGTTTGACGGAGCCGTCAGGTATCCGCTCTTGCAGGTTTGGCGACATACGACTGGTTTCGATTTGTGGCATCAGGGTTGTAATTCCGGTCATGGCTGGCAAATGTTCTTTTTCAGGCCAATGGTTTTTGTGTGAACTGGCGAACCAAAACAGCGACCAAATTGAATGCAAACAGGATCGCGAGCAGAACAACGATGCCGGCTGCAGCGAGGTCGTGGAATTCGTGCTGAGGGCGTCCGGCCCAGTCGTAAATCTGAAGAGGCAAGACGGTGAATCCGTCCATCAGGTTTCCCGGGGAGGCTGTGATGAAAATCGCACCGGCCAAAATCAGAATCGGAGCCGCTTCACCGATCGCGCGGCTCATCGCCAAAATCGCACCGGTCATGATTCCAGGAATCGCGGCAGGCAAGGTAACATTTCGAACAACCTGCCAGCGCGTTGCGGCCAATCCCAAACCGGCCTCCCGCAGTGAACCAGGGACGGCCCGAAGCGCTTCCTGGCTGCTGATAATAATGACTGGCAAAACGACCAGCATCAGGGTCAACGCTCCTGCCAAAACGCTCCTGCCAAAGGGCAAGCGAAAATAGTACCAGCTTGGTTTCAGTATTCGTCCGGCCTCGCGGCCCTGAATCAACGCATGTTCCCTTGCGGCTGGATCGACCGGCAAGGCCCGCCGGTTTTCGGCAACCGTAACATCGACCCATTCACCGGCGGAAGTCATCGCCCGCATCCCCGGTTCGACGACAGCCACCGGTTGTGCGGGATCGTCCACAGGAAGCAACAGTACTTTCCCGCCAGCCGTAAAAAACTGGTCGTAATATTTTCCGCCAAATTCAAATGCTGGATTGTTTGTGCCGCCAAACCAACCCGACATGGTGACGAACAGGGTCAGACCCAGAATTCCATAAACAACGCTGGGGACTCCAGCCAGGTTGGTGATGTTCAACTGAATAATCGAATGAATCTTTCGTCCGGGGAAGGACGTTGGCTGGAACTCCTCCAGAAAAATCGCCGTGGCAACTCCGATGGGCAACGACATCAATCCGCAGATCGCACAGACCCAGATGGTTCCGCCAATCGCGGGCCCGACTCCCGCCAGTGCCGCATTGGCTTCGGGGTAATGCGTCAGAAAATTCGGCGACAGATGGGAAACTCCCTGCCACAACACCGACCCCAATAACAAGGCCAGAATCACCAGCGAAACAGCGGCCGTCAAAATGCAGAACCAGTGAAAGCCCTTGTCCTGAAACTCACGCCGACCCGTTTGGGTTTTCAGCGTCACGGAACTCAAGGGATGTTCGCCAGCCGATTTTGCTTTTCGTGTCATTGATACACCTCGCGAAAACGACTGCGGACGATATTTCCTGAAACAGTCAGCAGCATGGTGATCACGAACAGCAACGCCGCCACGGCATACATCGACAGATAAGCCAGATCGAAACTGGATACATCGCCCAATGCCATTTGCACCATCCAACCGGTCATTGTCTGGGTATCCTGGCGTGGATCCAGCGTCAGGTGTGGCCGGCTGCCCGCAGCCAGGGCAACGATCATCGTTTCTCCAACGGCCCGGGAGATCGCCAGCAAAAAAGCCGAGATGATTCCCGACAAGGCGGCGGGTACGACAACGCGAATCGAAACTTCGAATCGGGTCGCGCCCAAACCATACGCTCCATCCCGCAAACTGCGGGGAACTGCACGAAGGGCGTCTTCGACCAGCGAGCTGACAATTGGAATGCAAAGGATGCCGACCGCCAATCCGGCCGATGTCGCGTTGTAGGTGCTAAATCCTTCGCTGAAAATTTTCAGGAAAGGAGTAATGACGGTGAGTGCAAAAAATCCGTAAACCACGCTCGGAATTCCTGCGAGGACTTCCAGAGCCGGTTTCAAAACAGCACGGACTTTGGGATGGGCGTACTCGCTCAGATAAATGGCGGTGATCAAACCGAGTGGCAAGGCAAACAGCATTGCAATCAGGCTGACGATCAATGTGCCCGAGACAAGTGCCCAAACGCCGAACGTTTTTTCCGAACCCATCAACGGATTCCATTCGGTACCCGTGATAAATCCGGTGAACGTCACTTCGGGAGCGGCAAAGAACTGGTACGCTTCAAAAAACAGGACCGATATGATCGCCAACGTCGTCAACACTGACAGCGCCGAGCAACCACCCAGCAGCACCCGCACAAACCATTCGCGAAGATAGGTTCCCCGCAGCGAACGAAAACGCACGCCAGATCGTTGCAGGGGAATTGTGGAATCAATTGCCATTCAGGAAGCGGTTATTTCGACAGATTTTCTGGCTTGAAGACATCCGTAACCGGACCACCGCGCTTTTCCATTTCTGCGGTCAACCAGTGTGTCCCGGTGACTTCATCCAGGAAATTGTTTCGGGCCTGCTCATAAACGCTGTCGGGAAGCGCGACATAACCGGTCGCGCGAGCCAGGCTGGCCGCGTTTTCGAGATAGTACTGGACGAATCGCTCCACCTGCGGTTTGTTCACCGATTTGCTGTTCAGGTAAATGAAAAGCGGACGGCTGAACAGAGCATAGCTTCCGTTTTCGATCGTTTCTGCCGTTGGCATAACCGGCTTGCCGGTTCCCGGATTGACAACCGGTACAGCACGCAACTTGTCGGTATTCTGTTCGAAATACGAGACGCCGAAAAAGCCGATGGCAAATTCGTCACCCGCCACACCGTTGACCAGCACGTTGTCTTCTTCGCTGGTTGACATGCCTCCGCGAATCGAACCGGTTTTTCCGGCAACCACTTCCTTGAAGTAGTCAAACGTTCCCGAGTCCGTACCAGGCACGAAAAACCGAATCTCCTTGTCCGGCCATTCGGCGTTGACGTCTTTCCAGGTTTTTACTTCGCCGTCCGCCAGAAAAATCTGTTTCAGTTGTTCCACAGTTAGCGATTCACAAAACTTGTTCTTCGGATTGACGACGATGGTCAGACCGTCATAGGCGATCGGCAGTTCGATAAAAGCGACACTGTTCTTTTGGCAAGCCTGAAACTCATCGGCCGTGATGGGCCGTGATGCATCCGAGATATCGATTTCACCAACGACAAACCGCTTAAACCCGCCACCTGTTCCCGATTTGCCTACCGAAGGCTTTACGCCGGGAAATTGCTTGACGAAGCTGGCCGAAGCGGCTTCGCTAATCGGATAAACTGTCGATGATCCATCGATATCGATGGAACCAGCAAGTTCTGTATTGACGGGAGCGGCCGCCCCTGAAGTTTTCGTTGACTCACCTGGCGAGACTACACCCGCGCTGTTTTTGTTGGCTGCGGTTCCGCCCGACTGGGCCGGCTTTGAATCGCACCCACCCAATATCATCAGACCGCTTGCCACCAGAGCGACCATCGTGATCGGATTGAAAATCCTGTTCATTGTTAGTTGCATCTCCCAAAAATCACGTTCTCTCTCTCCAAATACCAATTCGGAGAAATCTTAAGCTGGCAACCAACAGGAATTTGTGAAGATTGGGTTAAGAATTCTTCACAATTGTGAATCGCGTGCAAATTCGCTGGTTTGCCCGGGCCCGGAATGCCATCCAGTCGATTCCTCGCAGGATGAATCGACGAGCCCAAAGGCTATCGCAAGGTGGAAAAACGGTTCACTCGCATTGTCCAGGAATGAATCCCGTCTCGTTTGGAATTGCCAGGCCGGATTGGACTCGATTGCCAACCTGATTCAAACGGCAATCAAGTCGTCAGATTAGAACGGCACGGCGAACAGAAAAAACATCGAATCCTGATCCGGTCGGAAATCGTTATCGGTTGCGACGACCAAAACACGTCGGCCATCCGGCAGCATTGGTCCAAAACTGAGCCCTTCGATTTTTTCGGGCATTTCCGGGCCAGCGATTCCGAAGGCCGGGTCGAGCAAGTCCAGGGCAACCGTTTTTCGGACCGGCCGAATGCTGCGGGGCAAACTGTCGGGAGGGAGTGCGATCCCCTCGTCCAACGGCGTTGCTGCATCCGTTTCAACGAGCATAATTTTTTTGAACATCGCCAGGTCGCCCCCTTTTCCATCCTGCTCGATAACAAGGTATCGCCCGGAATCGAGGTACAGAATTTCGTGTAACTTGTGATCTGGACTGTCCAGCTGATACACAAATTGTTTTTGCAAACCTGTGGACCGATCAATCGACAACATGCGGGCGTTGATTCCTGCCAGCTTGCCGGTGATGTTCGGGCGCATGTCCTGAAGCAACGGGCTCTGCATCAGACCGGTCAGATCCTGGCCACTGGGTGATATCGCCAGCCCTTCCATCCCCCGATTGGACCGGCGACCAAAAGAATTTGTCGTATCTTCCACAACCGGATCAGCTGACGGACTGGCGATTTGAAATTCTGAAGGAGCCGGAATCCTGTCAAGCAATTCTCCGCTTCCTGAGAATGCCAGAATCACAGGACCGTACTCATCCGAAAGGAAAATATTGCCGGATGGATCCAGCCGAAGCCCTTCCGGATCAAGTCGAATTGCACGATCGCCAGTGGGCTCCACCGCACTCGCTTTTCCAGGAAAAGGCCTTCCATTCCGGTCACGCAAGAGCCTGGTTTTTTTGATCGAAACTTCGACAGGCTGAGCGGAACCCGGGTGCATTGCGATTTCCAATTCGTGAAACCGGCAGAAGTAGTCGACGGCACCATCTTTCGGGCCACGGTCCGAGAGTACCAGATACCGGTCGGTTCCCGGAACATTTTCAATCGCGGAGATTCCACCGAACTGATTTTGTGGCGTTCCATCTTCCAGGAGCACGGTTTCTCCGGAAAGATCCAGGCTGGCCGCCGGAATTCTTCCGGTACCAATCAACAAAGCAGGGGTAGATACTGCCACATCGTCAGGAACAACGTAAGTTGACGAATTTTCGGTTATCGAAAACCAGCCGATAATTATCGACAGGAATGATACTCCTGCCAGAATCAGTGCACGCATAACTTCCTCCGTCAAGTTTGGGACCAACCATGGGAACTATCTGTCGAGGTTGACGATTTCACCGCCATCACGCGTGCATTGCCAAACGTATGCCCGGGCGTCAATGCTTTTCGCAATAAACGAGACCGAGCCATCGGAAAACAAATGGTTCGCTCCGGCAGGATGGAACGCAAAAACTTCACTCGCATTGATGGCGTTAATCATCGCCGGGCCATATTTTTTCAGCCCGTCTGATGACGCGCCGTTGATCGTGAAGTTGGCGTCCGGATCTGCCCAACCAGTTCCATCGGCGTTAACGTAATTGCCGTTGAACAAGATCACCTTGTCGTCTGTGTACTGTGCAAACGACTCGGCGTTCATTTTTCCAATCGACAACCATGCTTCCGGTTTGCCCGCCGATTCGGCCAGCATAATCGTGTTGGACAAACCGTCACCGATATCACGCATTTTCATGCGGACCTGTTTGACCAGCGGCCCTTCACGCTCTTCAGGCCGGGTTCCCATTTGTGGTGGAACCAGAATCTGTTCGAACACTCGTTGATGTACTTCGTTGATGCAGCCATAGTCACCGGCCGCAGCTCCCCGGACATGATATTCGTCGATTCGCGGCGAGTTTGGAGTCGTGGGGCAAACAAAGACTTCGATCGGAGTTCTGGTTGCCTCCAGGTTCGCCGGGCTAAACCACGACTGTTTCTGGTCAATCAAATCGCTGACAGCCTGCTGCTCGACGAATGGCAGGATCGAAACAGACCATGATTTCCAGGATGACTTTCCCGCGCCTACCGGGGCCGGAATCGTGTAGTTGCTGGTGCCGTTGGGAGACCATCTCGCTTCCGGAAATCCGCCGAAAGCCGACTCGTAGTTGTGAATCGCCAACCCCAACTGTTTCAGGTTGTTCAAGCACTGGGTCCTGCGCGCGGCCTCCCGAATTTGCTGAACGGCTGGCAACAACAAACCCACCAGAATTCCGATGATGGCGATCACCACCAACAATTCGACCAACGTAAAACCGGTTTTGATTCTTCCGACGTTTGACGCTTGCATGACAAACAATCTCCGACTGATTGGTAACAAAATCCATACACCACACAAAACGGCGGAAAGAATATTTCCGGATTGTTAAGACGGCGTGAAGAATTCGTTAAGGTTTTCGACCGGAGAAACAAATCCCCAAAAAGACGCACGACCTGTCGCTCAGCATGGGTGCCGCTGATCCCTGCCGGTCATGACTCACGAATGAACTCGTGCGAGCCTTCGGAGATGAACTGTTTCTGTTTTTCGGGACGAAAAGCACCCTGCCGCCTGGCCTTCACGGAAAACAAAAGTCGGAACTTTTGCCGATCGTTAACACGTTCTTAACCGGACGAAAATAGGCTGTTGCAAGTCCGGTCGATTTGGATTTTGACAGTGCCTGTTTTTCAACCGGGAATGTCCCCTTCCAGATCCGCCTGATTGCCTTCGGGATTTCCGAAAGGCAAACAATTCGCCGCACTTTTGCGGCAGGTCCAGGATTGAAAGGTTTGTTTATGAAAAAGGCTTTTGCGGCCATGGTCGCCGCGATTTTGATCGCACCCGGCTTGTTGTCGGGGGACACCATCACCCAGTGGAATTTCAATTCCGTTGTGCCAGATGGAAACACTGCAACCGGGTCCAGTATTCCCAATATCGGAACGGGAGTCATCTCCGCCATCGGCGGGGCCGTAAATACAGGATTCAATTCCGGAGTTGGTTCGTCGGATTCGGCTGCCGCCGCCGACAACAGTGGCTATCAAACCGGCACTTACCCGGCACAAGGGAATGCCAGCGGTACTGCAGGAGTCCGGTTCAGCCTAAGCACGCTGGGCTTCCAAAACATTGGTGGCTCATTCGATTTGAGAACCAGCAACACTTCCAGCCGCTGGTATCAGGTTCGATACACCGCTGATGGCGTAAACTTTCTGGATTTGAATGCACCTGTGCGACTCGGTGTTGGTGACGTAAGCGTTGGAGATCAATGGTCAAACAGTTTGAGCTTTGATCTTTCATCCATTTCCGGAGTCAACAACAACGCGAACTTTGGACTGGAAATTGTCTCTGTTTTCTCGCCAATTGCCTTCACCGAATTTCTTGGCGGAACAAACTTCGGAGCCAACGTGGCCTACGAGGCAGCTCGAAACGTGTCAACCGGGACTCAAAGTATCTACGCAGGGGGAACCTGGCGATTCGATATGGCGACATTCAGCGGAAATGCAGTACCGGAAGCTTCGTCGATGGCCGTCATCGCCCTGGTTGGACTTGGATTCACAGTTCGACCCAGAGCACGAAGTTAAGGATCACCTCAAAAACAAGTTCCGGATTTGCCGCCACATCGGGAGGTCGAGGCTCCTGCCGAGACAGGACAGTCGACTCGAAAATGTTTCGGCGGG
>JAYVKA010000690.1:0-12029 GCA_043768885.1 Planctomycetota bacterium | reverse complement strand
CGTTGCGGGGCGTCCAGGCTGGAGCCGAACCGTTGTAGCCAGGAACTGGTGCTTGAGGCGCATTGTAACCAGGATACTGGGGTTGTTGTGCTTGCCAGTTCGTGGCGGGAACGTATCCGTAAGTCGGAGCGGTGTAGGCAACTCCGCCCAGCAATACGCCTCGCAGGCAAGCGAGGGTTTCCCGTGCAGCAATAAGCTTGGCATCGACATGCAGGGTGCAACCGCAAAGTGGCGGATCGATTCCGGTTTCTGCACGATAGCGGGCTTCGCCAACCAGAGCGTACAACCGGCCGAGGCATTGTTCTGTATCGTCGATCGCAGATCGCAGGTCGCAAATCGATGTGCCGCGTCGGGCCAAACGCTCGATCTGCCGTGCATCGTTCCGAATGTCCCAGGCTGTCGAACGCAATTCGCTATAGACACCTGACTCGCGAAACTGATGATAGAACACGGTTCGCAGCTCGTTCATTTGGCACTCGAGCTCTTTGGTTTGTTGCTGGATAAACTCGTGATCCGCCTTAATTGCCGAGGCGGACATCATGCCGAGTGCAGTTGCAATCGCCAGGATCAGGGTCTTGTATCTCATGTTATTTCTCCGGGGGGGTTGGAGGTTTCGGGAATCGAACATGTACTTCAAGTTGCACCCATCATGCCATTGAGCACGATTCGCGTTTGAAAGAAGTCCAAACGCCGGAAAACGCCGGAAAAACACTGATTTCGGACCCGGAAAAAATCTTCCCCACGGCGGTACCGGTTTTTTGACGCGATTTTGTGTAGTCAATTCCGCAACCGACCAATCGCTTTGATCACACGAATCACCTTAAAGTCATCCTGATTCCACCCGCGAAATTCCGTCCTCAATTCAAGGACGCTCAGCAGCACCACAAGAAACCGGTTCGTCTCACGAAAAAACCGGCCTTCTGCACGCTATTCGATGGCGCGGTTCTCATTAAACTGGTAGTCCGCCATCAACAGGGAGAAGAACCAAATGTTGCTTAAGTATTTTTACGACACTTCGCTGGCCCACGCTTCGTATCTGGTCGGATGCCAGAAAACCGGCGAAGCGATTGTGGTCGATCCGGGCCGTGATATCGCGCCGTATGTTCAGGCGGCTCGCGCCAATGGCATGAAAATCGTTGGTGCCACCGAGACCCACATTCACGCCGATTTCGTTTCGGGAGCCAGCGAGTTGGCCTCAGAGTGCGGTGCACGGCTGTATTTGTCCGACGAAGGACCCGCCGACTGGAAATACAAATACACCACCGGCCTGGATTGCAAACTGGTTCGCGAAGGAGACGTAATTCACGTCGGCAAGATCAAACTGGAAGTACTGCACACCCCGGGTCACACTCCCGAAAGCATTTCGTTGGTGTTGACCGACGAAGGGGGCGGCGCGAATCTGCCGATGGGGATTTTCACGGGCGATTTTGTTTTTGTTGGCAGCACCGGACGACCGGACTTGCTGGAAACTGCAGCGGGAGTCGTTGGAAGCGCGGACCTGGGCGCCCGGGAGTTGTTCGCCTCGATTCGAAAGTTCCATGAGCTGCCCGATCATTTGCAGGTCTGGCCCGCACACGGAGCGGGGAGTGCCTGCGGAAAGGGCCTGGGTGCGATCCCATCCAGCACCGTTGGATACGAAAAACTTTTCAACTCGGCATTGCAATACACCGATGAACAAAAGTTTGTCGATTACATCCTGGCCGACCAGCCCGAGACGCCACCGTATTTCGCGGTGATGAAGCGGGTCAACAAGACCGGCCCAGCTCTGCTGAAGAATTTGCCGCCCGTCATCGAACTGGATGCAGGACAACTAGCCAAAACAGCTGCCGATCGTCTGGTCATCGACACCTGTCCAGCCGCAGAATTTGCCCAGGCCCACGTTGCAGGAACAATCAACCTTCCGCAAAGCTCCCTGGTTCAGTGGGCCGGATTTTTTGTCGATCACGCAACACAGGTGTTTCTGGTTTGCGGCAGGGAAATCATCGGCGATATCGTTCGAAAGCTGCATTCGATCGGCATCGACAACATCGGTGGCTGGTTTGATGCCGAAAAAATTCCGCCCTCGAAATTGCGAACGGAATCGTTTGCCGAACTGCCTCCAGGCGAATTGAAGTCGCGAATCGAATCGGGAGAAGTGGAATTGGTCGATGTCCGGGCCCGAACCGAATGGGACGAAGGCCACATTGCCCAAGCCGAACATTTCTTCCTGGGTAATTTGCTGAAAACAGCCGGCCAAATCCCCTTTGGCAAGACTGTTGTGACCCAGTGCCGCAGCGGAGCCCGATCAGCCATCGCGGCCAGTATCCTGAAACGTGCCGGTGCCGACGTGATTAATCTGCAAGGCGGAATCACCGCCTGGGAAAAATCAGGGCTGCCGGTAACTGCACCATCAACACCAGTTTGCAAAGGCTAATTCGCAAACCCACAACGGTTCGGGTTTACGACTAGAATCATTTGTTCTACCCAGTCCGGTTTGGAACACAAACCGCATTACCAAAGAAAATCCGGCCAACTCCATGAACAGAATCATGTACTCGACATTTCCAAAGCCAATTACGACCGTTTTTGTTCCATTCGCCTGCCTGCTGCTACTGGGTTGGCAAGCCCAGATTTTACCCGGGCAGTCGGCCGATCCTGCAGTGCCGGTTTTCAGGGACGGCATGGCTCAGGTAGTTGAAGGGTTCAAGAATCCGGCCGATTGGATCACGCATGACTTGTTTGTCGAAACAGAATTCAACACTGATGGCGACGGGAAACCTGATCGAATGCACGTGTCTGTCACCCGTCAAAAGCAAACCGATACCGAGGGCCTGAAGGTTGCCGTGATTTACGAAACCAGCCCCTATTTCGCTGGCATTGGCTCGACCGGGTCCGACTTTTTCTGGGATCCAAAACACGAGTTGGGGGCGGCGGCTCCAGCGGACCACGAACATCCGGACATTCCTCCCCAGAACAAGCGACCCATCATTGACGAGTCCTTGATTAGCCACTGGGTGCCACTTGGATTTGCTGTCGTTCATTCCTGTTCGCCAGGCACCGGATTGTCCCAGGGATGTCCGACTGTCGGTGGTGAAAACGAATCGCTGGCACCCAAAGCCGTCATCGACTGGCTGAACGGCCGGGCCAGGGGCTTCACGGAAATCGATGGTGACAAAGAAGTTTTCGCAACGTGGTGTACGGGCAAAGTCGGCATGACGGGAACTTCCTACAACGGCACATTGCCAATTGCAGCAGCTACTACCGGAGTCGAGGGGCTGGAAGCAATCATTCCCGTTTCCCCCAATACTTCCTATTACCACTACTACCGCGCAAACGGATTGGTCCGACACCCGGGCGGCTACATGGGCGAAGACGTCGATGTGCTGTACGACTTCATTCACAGCGGCGACCCCGCACAACGTGAACATTGCGATTGCGAAGTTCGCGACAAGGAAATGGCCAACAACCAGGACCGGATCACCGGCGACTACAGCGACTGGTGGGCCGGTCGGGACTATCTGAACAAGGTCGGCAAAATTCGGGCAGCCACTCTGATCGCCCACGGCTTCAACGACTGGAACGTGATGCCTGAACACAGCACACGAATTTATGAAGCCCTCAAGAAAACCAATGTCCCCTGTATGACATACCTTCATCAGGGCGGCCATGGCGGGGATCCGCCACGCGATTTGATGAACAAGTGGTTTACCCGCTTCTTGTACGATGTCGAAAATGACGTCGAGTTCGAGCCGATGGCATGGATCGTTCGCGAAGGGGACCGGCGAAACGAACCGACCAAATACGCCGACTATCCCAACCCTAACGCCCAACCGGTGACAATGCACTTGACCCCGGGAGGTGAAAAAATCGGCGGGCTCGGTTTGACCAAAGCTGACTTGCCCGGCAAGGAAAAACTGGTAGACGACGTTGCCGCTTCAGGTTCCGAATTGGCCGCTGCCAAATCGTCAAACCATCGATTGATGTACGCGACTCCCGTCCTGAAAGAACCGGTTCACCTGTCCGGTACTTCCCGCATCACGATCAAACTCGCCTCCAGCAAACCAGCGGCAAATCTTTCGGTTTGGCTTGTGTCCCTACCCTGGGATTCGGCCGGAGACCGCGACATTAACAAAGACATCATCACACGCGGCTGGGCCGATCCACAAAACTCGAAGTCAATGCGCAAAAGTGAACCGTTGGTTCCCGGCCAGTTCTACGAATTGTCATTCGACTTGCAGCCCGACGACCAGATCATTCCGGCCGGCGAACAAATCGCCGTCATGATTTTCTCCAGCGACCGCGACTTTACCCTCTGGCCTGAAGCCGGCACGGAACTGACCATCGATCTCGACGCAACCTCGATCGTGATGCCAGTAGTCGGCGGCGCCGAGGCGTTTTTGAAGGCAACAGGCGAATAACCATGGCACAGTGCTTCCAGCCTGTGATTCTTTTTTGAATCCTCATTTCATCAATTCACAGGCTGGAAGCCTATGCTACGCTCACAGGCTGGAAGCCTATGCTACGCCGCTACGTCACCGCCTCGGAAACCAATAACCATCGATCCAACCCCGTGAGGCATGCGGCGGAATGGAATCGCCGAGGTCGGTTCCGTCTGCCAATGTGAATGCGATCACCAGCGGAAATTTTCCGGGTGGCGGTTCCATCGTGTGTTGGCCGGTCCCCCAAAAATCCCCTTCGACAAACAGATCGAAACGGCTCAGGTCGCCGTCATCCTTAAAAACCAACTCGCCGCGTAACGTCGCGTCGTAACCCCGTTTGCCATCCTTCGTCTCAAGCTTCGCGGTCCCCGACAATTTTCCCGCATCGACCGTCAATTTTATCTCGCGGACTTCATCGACCGTCCATATTGGCGGTTCGCCCCGGGTGTTATCGACCAGATGAAACCGGGCGATGCGAAGTGCGAGGTCTTCGGAAACAGTTCCGGTGGCAAGCGACTTCTGCTCTTCGGCCGTAATCCACAGATTGTCCCGCGAGACCGCCGACTGAAACAGCTTTTGCCAATTGTCGTCCGTCTCCTTATACCCACCTTCGATTCGGGCACTGACTCGAACAACGGCGGCACCGTCAGGCAAATCGGTTTTGTATTTCACGTCTGTCTTCTTCCGCTCAATCGGCCCGGTCCCTTCCGGATGCGAATAATCATTCGCCGCCTGCTGCATCAACTTTCGAATTCGTTCCGGACCGCGATTGTTGTTGTACGCGATCAGCTTTCCATCCGCTCCGGCGATATACAGGCCCTGGGTCGTACCCTTGAAATCATTGCGGGGCCCCTGCCCTGCGATCTGCCGCCAAAAATCCCCTTCGGTATCCTGTTGCCGCCGCGTGTACCACTGGTCGATGGCAACGGGCACAAACCGTCCCTTGAGAAGGGCCAGAATTTCCGGATCAGCGAATGTCGACTCACGGTCGAGCACACCATTGTTTCACGTACAGCCCAGCGGGTGTCCGTCCATCGCCCAGACAAACAGCGGCTTCTCCTGCTCCACCGCCAACTTTTGCGCCTCCAGCAAATCAGTCTCCCACGCAACCGTCCGCCACGCCGCATCCTTGTCCTGACAAACTGACTGACACTGTTCTGTCACAGGTGGCTCGTTTTTTTCCTGACCGCGAGCCGAATTGTCGACAACCGACTGAGCTATCAAAACTGCAATCAAAACGAAAATTGACTTGTTCATCGTGGGAACCTTGCGAAAGTGACTTGCGAATTGGTCCTTGTTCGTGACCGCCATTGTATCCACAATCCTGGTTGATTCAGCCACGGACGAGAATATCCATCGTACGCCAGTTGCGCAACCGGTGGTGACTGGCTTTCATATGGCCAACGGTTCTGGATACGCCTCCGAATCCGGACGACACGAACGACTAATGCAATCAAGGCCGAAAACGATGAAAACAAAAGCACTGACTACGATCATTTTGACTCTCGTCCTGACGGGCTGTGACGCGAACCGCGTGGATCCCGGCACCAGTTCTTCCGGTAATCCACTGAACCCGATGTTGGCGATCGAAAGGGCCCCGTCCAACACGAAAACGCTGAATGACAACCTGCCGACGATCGGTGTGATCCTGTTTGTCGACGTCCTGATGACTGAGGTCACCGCGCCCATCGATGTGTTTTCAAAATCGTCGAAAGATGGCAAACAATTTTTCAACGTAGTGACCATTGCCGAGAGTTTGCAGCCCGTGGCGACGGAAAGCGGTTTGCGGCTGATACCGGACTATACCTTTGCGACTTGTCCAAAGCTGGATGTGCTGGTCGTGCCCAGTGCGTATGACATGGCCGAGACGGTCAAGGACTCGCAAATTGTCGATTTTATCAAACAGCAAAACGACCATACCGATTTTACGATGAGCAATTGCGCGGGGGCAATGTTGATTGGAGAATCGGGAATCGCCAACGGCAAAAAAATTGTGACGTACATTGGCGGCGGCGACGATTTGAAAAAGAGTTACCCTGGACTGGACGTGCAAGACGACGCGACCGTGAGTTTTGTGGAAGACGGAAAATTCCTGTCATCGAATGGAAATCTCGCCAGCTACATCTCTGCATTGAAATTGCTCGAAAAAATGTCTGGCAAGGAACACCGCGAGTTCGTCGAGTCGTACCTGTACCTTGATCGACTCAGGAACTGGCGGGAGTGAAATGCGGCCGGCGAAAACAGCTTATGACTTTTGATTCTGAGCCATCCGCGACTTGACCATCTTTCGTATCAATCCCGCTGGAATTGGCTTTTCCGGTTGAAAACGGATCGCTCCCTTGCTGGTCTCATATCCCGCGAGTTCCGCAGCAAATTCGTCGACCGTCTTTCCGCTCCACGGATAAAACGCACAATGATGCTTCGCGGCCCCAAATCCGACCAGTGCTTTTCCGTCCAGTCGAAAACAGGGGAGCCCATAGCTGATACACTCTTCAGCTTTCGGCACAATCCGCCGAATCGTGGATCGCAGTTTTTCAAGGGCCTGCCGTTTGGCAGCGTCCACCGGTTTCAAATACTCGTCGATCGTCTCGGGGTTTTTCATACTGTTCGAAACTCCTTGTTCCGACAATTATGATTTGCGAAAGAGGAATCCGGAATCGGAGTAGTCGCACAATCCGGAATTTTCCCGGGCCCTTGCCGCGAGTTCGTTTACCACCAGATAGAATGGCTGCATGAGTGATCTGAACCAGAACAATGCGAAACCACGCGAACCCGCTTCGTTTGAAACTACCCAGTGGAGCCTGATAGTTCGCGCGGGGCATGCCAGCGAGATGCAGCGGCGCGAGGCGCTGGCGACACTTTGCGAACGCTACTGGTTTCCGCTGTACGCTTACGCCCGGCGACGATGCGGTGATCCGGAATCGGCCCGGGATGCGACCCAATCGTTTTTTGCACAGCTGCTCGACAGTGATTTCGTCGCCAACGCAGATTCGGGCCGGGGAAGTTTTCGGGCCTACCTGATTACGGCGATGCGGAATTTTTTGGCGAAACAATGGGCTGCCGGGAAAGCGCAGAAACGTGGCGGGGGTCGCTGCCGGATATCGCTGGATTTTGCGTCAGCCGAGTCCCGTTTTTCGATCGAGCCTGCCACGACGGAAACCGCCGACCTGCTGTTTGACCGGGACTGGGCGGTGACTTTGCTTCAGCAGGTTTTGAACCTGCTTCAAAACGAAATGCGGGCGGACGGAAAGGAGCAGCAATTTGATTTGCTGAAGGGATCGGTCATCGGCGACCACTCCCAAAACAGCTATGCCGGGCTCGCTCAGCAACTGGGCATGAACGAAGCGACCGCAAGAATGGCTGCGTCGCGAATGCGAACCCGATATCGGGAACTGCTGCGTCGGGAAATCTCGCAAACGGTTGCCACACCCGATGAGATCGACGACGAAATCCGCAGCCTCTTTCGTGTCCTGGCCCGGCCAGAGTAGCTCTGGATTCTGGCAAGCCAGATTCCGCAGACGTAGACTGGTACGCGACCTGATCCCTGCCCCAATAACCGCCAAATTCGCCGGACGTTCGCGAGTCGAAAGAATTTATCGAAAAAGACTGTTGCGCCGATTGGGTTTTCCGTAATACAACAGATAGTTGCGTTGCGTTCGTTTCACAGGCTATTCCATGTCCACCCCCGTTGTTTGTCCGAAATGCGGAAAGCCGGTTCCAGTCGGATCGCCTGGAGGCATTTGTCCGGCCTGTCTGATTCAGGCGGGTTTGAGTTCCAGCTGGGTGGACTTGGGAACGAAGACCCATCACTCTCCTGCCGGAATAGACGGTGGTTTTGTACCGCCGCACATCGAACAACTATCGGCCCTTTTCCCGCAACTCGAATTGATTCGCGTACTGGGCCATGGCGGGATGGGAGCGGTTTACCTGGCACGGCAGAAAAGTCTGGACCGGCTGGTGGCTTTGAAGATCATTCGTCCTGAGTCGGCCGGAACACTGGGTTTTGCTGAACGGTTCTCGCGCGAAGCCCGCGCACTGGCCCGACTGAATCATCCGGGCATCGTCGGCGTACACGATTTTGGTTCGGTCGCATTGCTGTCATCAACTATACCGGCTCAAGCGACCGGCAACGATTCGCTCGATACTCCGTCCCTGTTTTTCCTGTTAATGGAGTATGTCGATGGAGCCAACGTTCGGCAGTTAATAGCCGGCAAAAACCTTTCGCCGCGCGAGGCCCTGGCGATCGTTCCACAAATCTGCGAAGCCTTGCAATTTGCTCACGACATAGGAGTCGTTCACCGGGACATCAAGCCGGAAAACATTCTGCTTGACCAGCGCGGACGGGTGAAGATCGCGGATTTTGGACTAGCAAAACTGACGGCCGCCGACGCAGACGAACATTCGCTGACCGGCACGCACCAGATTATGGGAACGCCGCGCTACATGGCTCCCGAACAGCTGGAGCAGTCCCGCACAATCGATCATCGCGTCGACATCTATTCGCTAGGCGTTGTCTTCTACGAAATGCTGACCGGCGAGATCCCGATGGGAATGTTTGATCCGCCATCGAAAAAAGTTTTGGTCGATGTGCGACTGGACAAGGTCGTGTTACGTTCACTGGCTCGGGAACCCGCTCGTCGTTACCAACAAGTGAGCGAAATCAAAACCGATGTTGAATCTGTGGTCAATCAACCCAACGCGCCGAAACAGGCGGCTCAAGCGGACCTGGGGCTTCAGCAGTCCGCAATTGCGAAACTCAAATCGAGGATTTCCTCTTCGGCGGCAACTGCATGGATTTGGTATCTGCAGCTTGCGACTTGCCTGTTGGGAATGTTGGCTTCGATCTTTCCCCTTTGCCAGTACTCGGGACATTTCTGGGGGCTCGAAACGTACGCAATGAAGGACGGAAGTTCTGAAATGATGAGTGTGATGCCAAACAGTCCGGCCTGGAATGCCGGATTTCGGCCCGGCGATTTCATTATCGCACCCGAGGGATGGAATAATGCGGAGTCGGCCCTTTACGAATTGAAACACAACATCAGGAACAAGACACCTTTCCAGGTAAGGCGGGGTGAAGAGATGGTTACAGTATTGGCCGAAACTGTTGAGTCCCGGTTGGACGCCGTCGGTTACTCGTCAGCATGGTTCCCGTTCGCGGGTGTTTCTTTTCTGAGCGTTGGGCTTTTTGTTTTCGTTTCGGCGAGCAAAACTGCCTCCCGATCCTGGCAATCGAAATTGGTTGTCATTGCCGGTTGCGCTCTGGTCATCGGATGCGTCATTGGGTCGATCGTTTCCGTTCGGTTTGTTGTTTGGACGCACCCGGACTTGCCAACAAATCGTTGGGTGAATGAGTTCGACAGCCAGACCCCCTTTATTTTTCAGGCAAGTCTCGCTTTGACCGTTTTGGCAGCATTCGGAATGCAAAGGCGGCAGCCCGCGAACAAAGCCGTAGCCCAACCAGTCGACGTCGGAGCGATCGTTGCCAACCCTGCCGCTGCTTTGACAATCGTCGCATGGCTGGCGATTCCAGCACTGTTGATTACGGCTCTTTTGCTTTTGTTTGTTCCGGTGTTCCTCGACGCGTCCGGGTTTTGAAACGACTTTTTCCGTGAGTCCTGAAACATGCTTGAATTCTGCAGTACTTTGTTCGCGCAGGCGTCTGACCTGATTCAAGTCGATAATACTGGCGGTCTGCAATCCAGAGTTCAATGGGTGCTACTGATCGCATCATCGATATCGATAATCATTGCAATTGTTACCATTCCGATCGCACTCATTGCCGCTTCGCGAATGCGGGAGTTCCAGTCACGGGGACTGGCAATTGCCGGAAGCGTTTTGATCATGATGCCGTTCAGCCTGATTGCGCTGGCCGGGATTCCCGTTGGGATTTGGTCGCTCAGCGTTTTGATGCGAGACGACGTGCGCAGGGCTTTTGACGGAAAAACGGTTCCGATGGCAACAACGTGTGCCCAGATTCAAAAAGCGGGAATCTGGATGGTCGTGTCGGGAGCACTGGCACTGCTTCTGCCGGCAAGCCTTTTCATCTATGCCATGACTCAAACCGTCATGCAGGGGCAATTCACTGGCGAGCAGGACAAGTTTCTGGCCGGAATTCTTGGACTCGGTTTGCCGTCGCTCATTCTGGCCGGATTGCAAATTTTCGCGGGAATCAAGATGAAGAACCGAACATCCATTCGCTGGAGCTATTTTTCGGCGGTCTTTGGCCTGGTTCCGCTCAACCCCGCATGGCTGGTCAGTTTCCCATCCTCTGTCTACGCATTTGCCGTTCTCGGGCAACAAACTGACGGAGTCAAAAACAATTCCGAGTTGTTTGGCCCAAGCCGCAAATAGCCGATCATTCAGATTTCGGATGGCTTTTTCGGAAATTCCAGAGGCCTGTGACCAAACGTGTCACGCGACTGGCCGATAACGGAATCGTGCGGTTTTCCGGCGTTTCCCGGAAATTGGCCCAAAGAATCGGGCTCATTCGTACACGGAGGTTCTGTTTCTCACGGAAGTCGAGACTGATTCATCGGGTCACGCATTTTTTTGGACCCACTTTCAGACAGGAATCCGTCATGGCTACCAACACTCAAAGGCAAAACCAACAGTCGTCACAAAGCCAACGCAACAACCAAAACTCCGATCGGCAACAGACGGACGATCAAAACAACGGCGGCCAGAATCATCATGGCCCAGTCGAATCGTTCCGCCTGAGCAACGTCTCAATCAGCATTTTCGAAAACGAATCCGAACGTGACGGACAAAAGAGTCTATATCACCGCGCGAAGATCGACAAACGATACCGCGACCAGAAATCGGGAGAATGGAAAAGCACGACTTCTTTTTCGCTGGACGAACTCCTGCGGTTGCAACACCTGATCAACAACGCCGTCGATTTTATGGCCCAGAAACCGGGTGATTGAAACCAGGTGAATGAAACAAGCTCCAATGTTGATGGTTGTCACTGGTTGTCACTGGTTGTCACAACCGTAAATTGCAGGCGAAACTCCGTCGGCCAATTTCACCAAATCCTGACGAATGGCTGATATTGGGACCGTTGTCAACCAACCATAAACGCATCATCGATCGCCAACTGAAAACCGGCACACGCATCGTCGGCATGATACGTGTCGCCGGACTTCAGTATCACGATGCCTTTTTTCGGCTGGTAGACGTGAATGGTCTGGTTCTCTGGATTGGCAACAAGCACAGCCAATGACCCAGCCGCCAACCACCCGGCAGCTTTGGCATCAACGTCCGAAAAAGAATCGCCGGGAGAAACAACTTCGACTACAAGGTCGGGCGCAAGGGGCAGGAATCCCCGAGTCGGTTCGACTGTCGCCAACCGATGATGGCTGACAAAAGCCGCGTCCGGTGCGCGGACGGTGTCGGGTTTGGAGGCAATGCGAAAACCCGTTTCGGCCGCGTAGACTTTGCCGAGCTTTTTTTTGCTTACATGATTAGCCAAAAACATGAAAATCCGGCCTGCTATTTCACCGTGTTCACTTCCCGCTGGCGACATCATGTTCAATTTTCCTCCGACCAGTTCATAGCGATTGCCGTCGGCGGGCATCGTCAACAACTGGTCTGCAGTTTGAATGTTCAAGG
>JAYVKA010000689.1:0-5173 GCA_043768885.1 Planctomycetota bacterium | reverse complement strand
TCCAGCGTGGCATCGATGGCATCGGAAGCTTCTTCAATGTCTTTGTTCGATCCGACCGTCCAGCTTTCGCCGGCTCAGAACAAGGTTCTGGACAGATTGTTGACTGGACTGTCCGAAAAAGAGGTCGCAGCGATTCTGGAGATCAGCCACCACACCGTTCACAACCATGTCCGGGAAATCTATTCGCGACTTGGTGTAAACTCGCGGGCTGAGCTGATGGCCAAATTACTAACACAAGGCCATTCAGCACTTAAACGCGACAAATCCGACGACGAAGAATAAGCGGTTCATTCCGTATGCCAGATAATGCACGCCTCTACTGTGCGGCTGAGCGAATCCGCACGGACGTGGGTCAATCAGATTGCCTGAAATCAGGTCGCACGTTTTATTGCAGATGCGGTACGCTGTTTGCTTCCTTCATTGGCAGCGCCATCGGTTGATGCGATGGCGACCTGATTTTCCATGGGAGCACGACAATGAAGAGTACTCGCGTTTTGTGTCCGGTCGATCTTTCCGAGAACAGCAAACAAGCTGTCGATTTTGCCGCCGAGATGGTGGATGTGATGGCTGGTGGCGAACTGATTTTGTTGTACGTTGCAATTCCGGATTTGCCGGCGTCCAGCGGGTTTGCAATCACCAGTGTCGAATCGGCGATCGACGAGGAGCGAAAGCTGCTCGCCACGATCACTCCGACGCGGCCTGATGTCGACTTTCGCCATGAAGTTCGGCGTGGACAACCATCGGATGTGATTTGCGACTTTGCCGAAGAAGAAGGGGCCGATCTGATTGTGATGACGACGCATGGACGATCGGGCCTGTCGAGACTGCTGATGGGGAGTGTGGCCGAACATGTCTTGAGACATGCTCCGTGCCCGGTGCTGACTGTTCGAACACCAGTCCGACAGACGGCCGGAAAAAAATGAAAAATGGCCAGACGCTCCGGGAGTTCCGGAAGTCAAAACCCGGAATTCTTCTATGGCCTGTGATAAAATCATGCTCATCGACAAACCGCCCACTCAACCTGGTTCCAACAACTCTGGCAGCGACATGAATTTGGCCGACCGCGAACAGATTCGACTGATGATCGTCGATGACGAAGAGGATTTTCGCGAAGCCGCCTGCCACTATTTTCGAAAACTCGGATACCCGGTTACTCCGGCCCGTGACGGGCAAGAAGCGTTGGGGCTGGTCGCGGACCGCAGCTTTGATGTCGCGATCATTGATATCCACATGCCCAACGTGACTGGTTTGCAGTTGCTGGAAAGGCTGCGCGAACAGGAAACCGATTTGCAGGCGATTATGCTGACCGGCGGTGGTACGATCGAGAACGCCGTTCAGTCGATGAAGCACGGAGCCTTTGATTTCCTGACCAAGCCGGCACGGCTGAACGAACTCGACCAGCTGATCCAAAAAGCGTATCGGGCCCGCGAACTGGAACGGGAAAACCGGCAACTGAAACATGCACTGCGTCATTCAGTGCCGCCGACCAGCATGATTGGCAACTCCCGCGCGATGCAGGAGGTCTTTCGGTTGATCGACAAAACGGCCCGGACCGACAAACCGGTTCTGATCGAGGGAGAAAGCGGCACTGGCAAGGAGCTTGTCGCTCGCGCCATTCATCAACGGTCACAGCTGGCCGATAAACCGCTGGTTGTAATCAACTGCGCCGCACTTCCTGAGCCGTTGCTTGAAAGCGAATTGTTCGGGCACGAGAAAGGTGCCTTTACCGGTGCCATCGCGGCAAAACCTGGTCTGTTCGAGATCGCTGACGGCGGGACACTCTTCATCGACGAATTTGGTGAGCTGGCTGGTCCGCTCCAGGCCAAACTGTTGCGTGTTTTGGAAGATGGCAGCCTGCGCCGCGTGGGTAGCGTCAAACAGCGCACGGTCCGCGTGCGATTGATCGCCGCTACCAATCGCGATCTCGGTGCCGAAGTCGCCAAAGGCAATTTTCGTGAAGACCTCTATTACCGCATCAACGTCCTCGGCATCCGCTTGCCACCGCTGCGGGAAAGGGACGGCGACATTCCGCTACTGATTCGCCATTTTCTCGGCGACGATTGGTCGATCGACGAAGCGTTGCTCGACGAACTCTGCCGATATTCGTGGCCCGGCAATATTCGGCAACTGAACAACGCGCTTGATCGCGCGAAAATCCTGGCGGAGTCCGACGAGATTATCCGCGAAAACCTTCCACCGGAAATTATTACTGGGATTGAACAACCAACCCAAATGCCCGCTGCCGGATCACCGGTCGATCTGGAAAGCCTCAATCGTCTCCACGTCGAACAGGTGTATGAGCGCCACAACCACAACAAAACCCGCACCGCCCGGGCCCTCGGCATCGGCCGTCGCAGCCTCTACCGCCTCCTCGAAAAATACGGGATCGACTAATTCGCACGATCGTCCGCGAACTATCAGACCGGTTTCGCCGACGACCCTTTGCTCCCCGAAGTCCCTTGGCTTTGAACCTGCGCGATCTTCAGTGTCTAATGGATGCTCACGTTTCGACCGCATATTGATTCCGGGTGGGTGAGCCAAATGAGAGACGAGAACAACTCAACGTTGACGGCTGCCTTGTTGGTTTGTGCGATTTTGTTGATGCTGCTGGTGCTAGGCGGGGCTGGAGTGACTTTCTTTTTCATGCGTGCGTCCGCGATGACCCAGCAGGTGGCGGCCGAACAGGCGATGGCTGAGGCGCGCATGCGGGCGGAACTCGCCCGCCAGCAACAGGAAGAAGCCACGTTGCTCCGCGAACAACAAACTGCGGCGGACCAGAATGATGTCCGGGAACTGGACGCGCTGCGAAAAGAAAACCAGGTGCTTCAGGCAAGACTGATGGAAGCCGAACAGCGAGTTCGGGCCGCGGAAGTACAATCAGCCAGTCCAAATGATCAAATGTCGAGTGAGCTCGACTCGCTGCGGCTCCAGGTGGAATCGCTGAAACAGGAAATCCGTCAACTCAAATCAAACTCCGGTTCGGGGGACCAGTAAACGGAATAATCTTGTTCATTTGATATTCCGCTTGGTATGCCGGGCCGGCGAGGCCGGGTGACCTGCGCCGAGGACTTGCTCAATAGGTTAGCGTTTTGTTCGCGGAGCGAACAACGACCACGATCTACAGAACTTGTTTGCTGCGGGGGTAGCTGCCAAGGACGGTTAGCTGTTTGCAGAACGCGCGGGCTTCGCCGATTACTTCTGCCATCTTGGGATCAGCCGCGTGGCCGATGGCATCGACAAAGAAGGTGTAGTCCCAGTTCACCTGGCGGCTGGGGCGTTTGTCGATGTGGGTCAGGTTGACGTTGTTCAGCTTGAAGACGTTCAACACATCAACCAGCGAACCGGGGCGGTCGTCGGTAGTGAACATGATTGACGTTTTGTCTTCGCCGCTGGGACTGGTTTTGCCGCGCGACAGGATCAAAAAACGGGTGACGTTTCCCTGGACGTCTTCGATTTTCTCAAACAGGACACGGACATCGTGCATCTCCCCGGCCAACGTCGAACCGATCGCCGCGCTGCCGCTTTCGGGATCGGCGTCGAGGTCATCGCGAACATGGATGACTGCAGCGGCCGTACTCTCTGACGGGATCCGTTCGGCGTTGGGATATTGCGTGGCCAGCCAGTTTCGGCATTGGGCAAACGCTTCGGGGCGCGAGTAAATCCGCTGGACCGCGTCCGGCGCACAGTTGGCCAGCAGACTGAAATGCACGGCCAGTTGTACCTCGCCATAAATATTGACCGACTGGTGAAACTGCTGAAACAGGTCGAGCGATTCGGTGATGCCGCCACCAATGCTGTTCTCGATCGGAATCAATCCGTAATCGACGTGACCGCGGGCGACTTCGTCGAAGACACCATGGATTGCGCGGAGATTGTCGTACTCGACGCTTGATCCGAAATGACGGCGCGCGGCCTGGTGGCTGTACGTGCCAGTCGGACCGAGATAGCCAATCCGCTGCGGATGTTCGAGCGCGAAACTGCCGCTCATGATCTCGCGATAAATCGCTTCGATCGACCGGGCCGACATCGGGCCCTGGTTCATCGCCGCAATCCGCCGCAGCACATCCGACTCGCGATGCGGCGTGTAAATCGCGATGCCGTGTTCGCGCTTCACCCGGCCGACGTCGACGACCAAGCTCGCCCGCTGGTTGATCAGGTCAACAATCTGGCGATCCAGTTCGTTGATCCGTTCGCGATACTCACGCAGCGGGTCGTTTTCGGGGGACATAGGGGGGTCAAGCTGGAGGCTGGAGGCTGGCGGTAAAAGGTGGGAGGCAAAAACCTGTTACTTCTTTGTTGAATCGCCGGCGGGAATTTCTGGTTCCATGCCGGTGTGTTTGGCGAGGAAGGCCCATTGGTCGGCCGCTTCTTCGATGATTTTTGCGGTCGGTTTTCCGGCACCGTGACCGGCTTTGGTTTCGATTCGGATCAGCACCGGGTTGTTGCCTTTGTGTGCGGCCTGCAAACGGGCTGCGAATTTGAAACTGTGGCCTGGCACAACTCGGTCGTCAGTGTCGGCTGTTGTGACCATTGTCGCGGGATACTCGACGCCGTCTTGAATGTTGTGATACGGCGAATAAGCGACGAGCGCCTCGAATTCTTCACGGCTGGCCTGACTGCTGCCGTAATCATCGACCCAATACCGACCGGCTGTGAATTCCTGGAATCGGAGCATGTCCATTACGCCGACCGCCGGCAAACAGGCTGCATACAAATCGGGACGCTGGGTCATGCACGCGCCGACCAACAGGCCGCCGTTGCTACCCCCCTGAATCGCAAGATTTTTTTGCGATGTGTAGCCGTTGGAAATCAGCCACTCGCCGGCGGCGATGAAATCGTCAAACACGTTCTGCTTGTCCAGTTTCGTTCCGGCCTTGTGCCATTTCTCTCCATACTCGCCGCCGCCACGCAGGTTGGGCATCGCGAAAACGCCTCCCATTTCCATCCATTGCAAACGGGAAACGGAAAATCCCGGAGTCAACGAAATGTTGAAGCCACCGTAACCATACAGCAACGTCGGATTTGCCCCGCTCAACTCCAGTCCCTTTTTGTGGGCGATAAACATCGGAACCTTCGTCCCGTCTTTACTGGCGTAGAAAACCTGTTTGACTTCATAGTCGTCCGGGTTGAAGGCAACGTCGGATTGTTTATAGAGCGTGCTTTCGCCGCTGGC
>JAYVKA010000688.1:0-4703 GCA_043768885.1 Planctomycetota bacterium | reverse complement strand
CGGCCCGCCAAACATGGGCCTGCTGGGTATGCGATTTTCGCGGAGACGTTTTCGATTTTGTGATGCGTCGTGAAGGAGTCGATTTCGCAGCCGCATTGCAAATGCTGGCCGATCGCGCGGGAATCGAGATCCGCCGGACCGGCAAGCGTATCGAAAAGGGAAGCCCCGACGATAAACAGACTCTGTACCAGGCGATGACCTGGACCGCCGAACAATTTCATCGCTGCCTGATGTCCGATGCAATGGCGACTGCCGCCAGATTGTACCTCGAAGAACGAAACATCACGCTCGAGAGCATCGAGAAATTTCAACTTGGATTTGCTCCCTTGCCCAACGGCTGGCTAGGCCAGCGGGCACGGAACACCTCCTGGGCACCGCCGATTTTCGAAGCGTGCGGGTTAATGATTTCCAATGATCGGGGAATGGGATTCTACGAGCGATTCACTGGCCGGCTAATGTTTCCAATTCGGGACACGCTGAACCGGGTGATCGGTTTTGGTGGCCGAGTTGTGCCGGGAATTCATCCGGAAGGGAAAGAACAGTCTGCGAAATACCTTAATTCGCCGGAGACTCGCCTGTTTTCGAAAAGCGACAACCTGTACGGACTTGAGTTGGCCTCGGCATCCGCATCGCGTTCGCGTCGATTGACGGTCGTCGAGGGTTATACCGATGTCATTGGAGCCGTGCAGTCTGGCGTCGAAGGCGTTGTGGCCTGCCTCGGCACCGCCATCAATCAAAAGCACATTCGCCTGATGAAGCGTTACGCCGATCAGGTGACTCTGGTTTTGGACGGAGACGTTGCCGGCCAAAAACGAACGAGCGAACTGTTGGACTTGTTTGTCGCGGAGTCCGTTGATTTGCGGATCATGACGCTTCCCGAAGGCGAAGATCCGTTCGACTTTGTAACCAAACACGGTTCTCAAGCTTTTCAAAATCTTGTCGATAAAGCACCCGACGCACTCGAACATCGCATTCGAATTGAAACTGAAGGCGTCGATCTGATTCGTGACTCACACCGATCGGTTCAGGCCCTGGACCGCATCCTCGAGTCGATTGCCCAGGCTCCACAATCGGCCACAAGTTCCAACTCGGTAGCTCGAATGCGGCAACAACAGTTGCTGGTTCGGCTGGCCCGGACCTTTGACATTGATCGGGATCGAATCATCGAACGACTGACCGAATTGAGACGCAAGCGATCAAAACGTCAGGAGCCCGATCAGGTAAACGAAAAACGAATCGAGTGGACGACGCTGGAAAAAACCGAAATCACGCTGGTCGAGTTGCTGTTGTGTGATTCCAGCCTGGTTGATTTGGCCGTTGAGAGAATTTCGCCGGAGATGCTAAGCGAAGGCCCGTTGAAGCAGTTGTTCGTGCAGATTTGCGATGCGTATCACCAGTCGGACGAAGTCTCATTCGAAGGGCTGATGTTGCGAGTCGAAGATCCACTGTTGCGGAATCTGCTGGTTCGGCTGGACGAGGAAAATACCGCCAAACAGCCGACGGCAACCGAGTCGCCGCAGATTCAACTCGATCGCGTACTGCACAAATTCGAGTCGCGCGCAGCCGAACGTCGCAATCGTTCGCTGGTCGGACAAATGGAACAAAAATCGCTGGATGAAGAATCGGAAATCGATGCTCTCCAGCAGATTTTGAATGAAGCAAGGGAACGTCAGGGAATTTCGGCACCCACGGATGGGATGCCAGCCCGAACGGTCTCATTACCAGGTTCAACTGATTTCGATCCGGGGGATTTTCCGCCAGACCGAAAAGGTTGAACCAGGAGCGGCCATAAGTTGGCCGTTCCATCCACCACCGCGACAACGGACTGTCGCCCAGGAGGAATGAAGCATGGAAGCTCATCAAGTCGAACTGAACGTTTTGGTCGCCAAGGCCCGCCAGCAGGGATACCTGACGTGGAGTGATGTCACCAGCTATTTGCCCGACCAGGCGAATTCAACTGAGAAGATGGATTCGCTGATTGCGGCTCTTGAAACCCAGGGGATCGAGCTCCGACATTCGCATCCGGTGGAAGAGGGTCCTTCGGCAGAAGAATTGACCGGTGTCGATTCCGATGCTGAGTTGCGAAGCCTGAAAATTTCGGTTCGGCCTGGACGCCCAGGCGACGATCCAATTCGGACTTACCTCAGTCAAATGGCGGAGATCCCGCTGCTGGATCGTGACGAAGAAGTCGCGTTGGCCAAAAAAATCGAGATTACCCGCAAACGTTTTCGCCGAACCGTGCTGACTTCGACTTACTCGTTGCGGTCGACGCTGGAAACACTCAGGCGTGTCTTCGCCGGCGAGTTGCCGTTCGACCGGACGATCAAGGTCTCGCTGACCGAGGATCTGACCAAAGACCAAATCATGGCCCGTATGCCGCACCATTTCGCGACGATGCAACACCTGATGAAGACCAACGCGAGTGACTTCCGGATTCTGGTCAGCCGCAAGGCGGACCCGGCCGACAAGGCTGCGGCCCGCCAACGATTCATGCGACGACGACAAAAACTGGTCATCCTGGTTGAAGAACTTTCGCTTCGATCTCGTCGTGTCAGCCCGATGATCGTTCAACTGCAACGATTCGCCGACCGAATGAAAGCAATTCAATCGGAGATTAACCGCCTGGGCAATGACAACGTCACCGCCGGACGACGACAACAATTGCGTCGCGAGCTGATGCAAATCGTTTTGATTTGCCAGGAGAGCCCGCGCGGACTGATGCAGCGTGCGGCGAAATGCCAAAAGCTGAAAAGCGAATTCGAAATGGCCAAGCGGGAACTGTCGAGCGCAAACCTGCGATTGGTCGTTTCGATCGCCAAAAAATACCGCAACCGCGGCATGAGTTTCCTGGACCTGATCCAGGAAGGAAACACTGGCCTGATGCGCGCAGTCGATAAGTACGAATACCGCCGCGGATTCAAGTTCTCCACTTACGCAACCTGGTGGATTCGTCAGGCGATCACACGTGCGATCGCCGACCAGGCCCGAACCATTCGTATCCCGGTTCACATGATCGACGTATTGACACGCTTGCGAAACATTCAGAAAGACCTGGTTCAACAGACTCGTTGCGAACCGACTTTCGAAGAGATCGCCGTGCGGGCCGAGATGCCGGTCGAGGAAGTTCGCCGTGTAATGGATATTGGCCGGCACCCGGTCAGTTTGGATCGTCCGATCGGGGACGGCGACGATTGCAGCTTTGCCGAGTTCATCGAAGACAATTCCTACGCCAGCCCCGATCGCTGTGCTGCAAATGGAATTCTGAAAGAAAAAATGAGCGAACTGCTGCAAACCTTGACTTTCCGCGAGCGGGAAATTATCCGCCTGCGATACGGACTGGGTGACGGATACACTTACACCCTTGAGGAAGTCGGCCGAATCTTTCACGTAACCCGTGAGCGAGTGCGCCAAATCGAAGCAAAGGCGGTTCGGAAGTTGCAACATCCGGTTCGACTCCAAAAACTGGCTGGCTTCGTCCCGCCAGGAAAACCGTTGCAGAATCCGGTCGCTTACGTGTAATTGACGCCATACTTTTCGAACACTATTCAAAATCAAAAAGCCGGAAGGGCCAACCTTCCGGCTTTTTTTATTCCCAACAATTTGGATTCAATTTGAAATCAGCAAATCATCAAGATCGTCAAATATCCCGGTTCTGATTGAATTCGCCAAAGAACGAATCGGCAGATTCAGACTGTACAAAGGCAGCAAAACCAGGCCCTCGTGGTCCAGGTCGGCCAGTTCGGGACAATGCGAAATCGACTCCCTGGAAGACCAGGCCTCGCGTGATTGTAATTTCACGTGGTCACTGAGTCACCAGTGGTTGCCCTGGCGGAACAAGAATGCGAACCCGATAGGTGCCGAAGTCCAGTTGCCTGAACCGATACCGCCCGGCCGAATCGGTTCGGGTTGTTTCGAGTAGCTCGCCGTTTCCATTGCGAAGCTGAACAATGATTCCCCGCAGCCCCGGGTCGCCCCAATCACTTTGACGGTTGTGATTTCCGTCCAAAACAACCCGTCCGGTAATTTCAGTCCGAAACTCAAAAACATTTGCCTGGAGATTGGTGGTTGTGGAGTTATTCTTGATGACACGGGCGAGAGTCATGGAATCGAGAAAAGCCAGGCTTTGACCGGAAAAAATGTTCTGGTACAAAAAGCGGTCGCCGTCCCGAAGCCGTTCGAACTGATCGGCGATGATCGTTTGAAACAAGGGGCCAACACACTCGCCCCGCGAACATGGTCCTCGGCCAACCCACCGACCCAAAGGTCAATGTTGTCCACCGAGCCATAGGCCTGTTCCAATGCATGTTGAAGCGCAATATCGCCTGTAATGTCGGCAATGGAACCGACCGCTGGCAGGCCGTACGACACCCGCATCGAATTGTGGTCGGCCAGACCATGATCGCAACCACGCTGAATATTTGGCGCGGCGAGATCAAATCCTCCGGACCCCGGCGCACCAAACAGAAAATTGCGCAAATTATCGACGACACGGGAGTCAATTTTTTGGGCAAGATCAGATGCCAGATACTTGAGCATACTGTCGCATCGTAACTACGGTACGAACTCACCGCATTTTTGCCCAGAATCGCGGGCAAAAACTCGTTGTACGTGATCGACTGCAATTCACCGATGACCCAACGTCTGGCAGCCTGAAAAATCCTTTCATCCCTCCAGTCAGGGTGATTCGCGGCAATCACTTTCGC
>JAYVKA010000687.1:0-6158 GCA_043768885.1 Planctomycetota bacterium | reverse complement strand
CCAGCCTCTCGAACAGCCCTATGCCGCATTCGCCACCCGTTACGGATCGCTGATTTTTGCGGGAGATCACGAAATGCTCCACGCCGGCCAAATCGGAATGTTGCGACGTTTGATGGGCAAGCCGCCGGTCCGCTAACCATTCTCATTCACCAAGACCCTGATGACTGTTCCCCTTGTCTCTGTCCGCCAGCTAACCAAGCAGTTTCGCCAGCATTTGGCGCTGACTGATTGTTCGCTGGAAATCAAGCGGGGCGAAGTCTTTGGCCTCCTCGGCCCAAATGGTGCGGGCAAAACGACTTTGCTCCGTTTGTTGATGGGCTACCTTCGACCAACGTCTGGCAATGCAACCGTTGCAGGGCTGGATTGCTATCGGGAACGAGTCGCGATTCACAGGCAAGTTGCGTATCTGCCGGGCGAAGTCCGTTTGTTCCGGTCGATGAATGGCCGTCAGGTCCTGAAGTTTTTTTCCGGGATTCGGCGGGATGGCGACTATCAACGGGCGTTGAAGCTGGCCAAGCGGCTGGACCTCGACCTTTCGCGCTGGGTCGCGTTTATGTCCACCGGCATGCGACAGAAACTGGCATTGGCGGCCGTGCTTTCCTTGCCAACACAACTGACCATCCTCGACGAACCGACGGCCAACCTCGACCCGACCGTTCGAAGTCAATTGTTGCAAATCATTGCCGAAATCCGCGGCGAAGGGCGAACCGTTGTTTTTTCATCGCACGTTTTAAGCGAAGTCGAAGAGGTCTGTGACCGGGTTGCCATTCTGCGCGATGGCCGACTGGTTCACGAACAGGGCCTCGGCAACCTGCGAAAAATGTATCGAATTCTTGCCAGGATTGACGAGCCGGATTTGTCGGAGTTGTTGCCCTTCGCTGATTTGGCGGAACACGATCCGGTAACGGGCCGATTATCGATTGATGTCACTGGCGATATCCATCCGGTTTTGCGCTGGCTGGCGAAAAATCCGGTGGAAGAAATCGAAGTCGCCCCGGCGGGCCTTCGCAGCGTCTACGAAAAATTCCATTCGGTTCCCGTGGAGCAGGTCGTATGAACCTCAGCCTGCTTCGAAAAAACGTCCAGGAATCCTTGTTGTTATTCATCGGCTGCGCCGGGTTGGTTGCCACCTTCAGCTTCTTTCGGGTCTGGGTCGTAGGGCGGCTAGACAGTGGACGCTTTCGCCAGATCATCGACTTGCTTCCCAAGGACTGGGAACGATTTTCGTCAGTCGATTTCGATTGGATCGTTTCCTACCTTGGCCGAACTGCGACAACACTTGACGAGCCGATGCTCGTGATGCTGGTTTCGGCGTGGGCACTTGTTCGGGGAGCTGATGTTGTGGGAGGCGAACTCGGTCGGGGAACGATGGAAATGCTGCTGGCTCAGCCCGTTTCCCGCGCCAGAATTTTTTGGCAACAAGTGCTCGTCAACGTCCTCGGCGTTCTTGCACTTTGCCTGGTTTGCTGGCTGGCAATGTGGTTGGCCGTACAAACGACACAGATCAAGGAAACCGAACTTCCTTCGATTCAAATTCCTTTGACTGGAATCAGGATTCCGATTCCGAATGGAGAGCCCAAACAGATTTTGCTTCCCATGCGCGACGTCGTTTCCGCCACCAGTTTCGCTCCAGGACTGGGCAATCTCGCTTGCCTCGGCGTTTTCTTTGTCGGGATGGCGTCTTGGCTCTCGTCAAACGATCGCTACGGATGGCGGGCGACCGGAATCGCTGTCGGAGTCTATTTTCTGTTTGCCATGCTCAAGATCGGAAGTGCAGCGACGCCGGCACTTGCGTGGATGGGTTGGGTAACTGTCTTTTCGCTCTATGAACCGGAGCTTCACATCCAGGCATCCCAGACCGATCCCCAGGCGATTTGGCACTGGACGCTGGTCAATCATGTATCGGAGAAAACCGTCGCCGGTCCTTTGTCGTCAAATCTGACTTTGCTAATTGGCGGGATCGCTTTTGCCGCCTTTGGCGCACGAATCTTTGGCAAAAGGGACTTGCCCGCACCAAGCTAGATTCTCTCCACGAACGATGCCTAGTCCGAGCGATTCTGCACACGGGTCACGAAAAAAGCCGCCAGCCTGACTGGCGGCTTTCGATCTCCATCCGGGAAAGTGATTCTTGGAATCGGTTTGCTGACTGATTCGAAAAATGGCTTAGCTTCGTCGTCGACGAATTGTCAAGAAAGCCATACCAACTACCGCAAACAATGCAGCCGTTGCCGGCTCTGGAACTGCGGAAAAATTCAAAGTCAATCCATAAAACTGGGTGTCCAGACTTATGGCATCGGCGTTGTCGACTCCGGTAACTCGTACGAAATAAGTACCCGCAGTGTTTAACAGGAATCCGCTGATCGATTCGCTTCCACCGAGCCCAGTCGCGTTTGCGCTTGCCAAAACTGTCGAGCCGTTGGTGCCCAAGAGTTCCAGGGTCATGTCACTGCGGAGGCGGGTGTTGAAATCGTCGTCCGCCCCGCCACCTGATTGCGGTTCAGCCTTGTACGTAAAACCAAGTGACTCCAGCAAAACCGAAATATTGCCGGACTGGGCTACGGAAAAACTGAATACGTCCGTATCGGTGTTGTCGTCGATACTGACAAAATCAGTGGCATTCGCCGGGACGACCAGCGTCCGTGCGGAATTTCCCACCGAAACTGCGGTTGCAATGGCAATTGCTCCCAAAGAAGTCGCATTGGCAGAAATGTCGTTGCCCGCGCCTTTTTCGTTGAAATCACCATAGGCCCGCTGGGCCACGAGAATGTCGTGAAACTGGGGACCGTCGAAGGATGTGTTGATAAATGGCTCCATCAATTGACTCGAATCGCTTGCCAACAAGTGATTCATTCCAATTCCGTGACCATGCTCGTGCGCAACAACATTTCTCAAACCAATCACGTTGGTCGAAGAACCAGGCGTACCGAAAAAGTTGTCATTCGTGTCGATGACCATGTCACCGACCGTTGGGAAAAAGTTGAAAGCAAGGACACCGCTGTTTCCGTCAATATTTCGGCCACCAATTCGAACGTCCGCCCTGGTGTTCAAAATTCCGTTGGTTGCGGCGCTGGCAGAACTGGAATATGCAACAGAATCGTCGTTCGCCTCATACTGATAACTCAAACCGCTGATGGAACTCCAACGATCAAATACGCCTTTGTAATGGTTGTACCAGGGTCGAAGCGTCAAATCTGCTCCACCAGGACCACTGCCGTAGATTGCATCCATTCGCGCAATCAAATCGCTGGGACCGCTAGGCCCTGTTCCGAAACTGGCAATCGTTGTCCCTTCACGGGCAAATCCCCATGTCAAACGCATGGGATCACCCTGGGCAAATCCCTGGGTTTGCGAAAGCGCGATACCTCCGGCATTCGTCCAGCGATTCCCATCAATTCCAGGTGGCTGGGCAACCGACGAAGTACAACATGCCAACAATGTGACAAGAGAAAACAACGAAATCTTCAACCGCATCGGCGAACTCCTCACCTGTTCCAATCAATTGATGCCAAACTCTGTTCCAGAGCCTCTAGCCCGTTTAGGTTACTCGCTTTCCGCGATATTTCAAGTATCTGACGTTTCGTCTTCCATCCGACAAAAACAACGTCACTGGGCAACGGTCGTCGGGAACAGTCTGCCATTCAAAAAAGCGGCAATTTGCGGGAAAAACCGTCCTTTACGCGATTCAGGAAGCATGACTGATCGCCCGCAAATGCTGGTCCTGCGGTAGGATTCGCCATTGAAAGACCGGCCATTTGGGCCTGATCGCAATTCTACAGGTTTCCCCGTTTTTCCTGTTCCAGTTCCAGTGATTCGAACAGGGCTTTGAAATTGCCTTTGCCAAAGGACTCACTGCCCCGGCGGCAGATGATTTCAAAGAACAGGGTCGGTCGATCCTGCAGCGGTTTCGTGAATATCTGCAGCAAATAGCCCTTGTCGTCCCGGTCGACGAGAATTCGCAAATCCTTGACGCCATCGACGTTTTCGCGGATTTCACCGACGCGATCCCAAACCGTTTTGTAGTATTCTTCAGGAATGCGCAGGAAATCGACGCCGCGTTGACGAAGTTTGCCAACCGTGTGCAATTCGTCTTTGGTCAACAACGCGAGATGCTGAATGCCCGCCGTGTTGTTGTGCCAGTCCAGATATTCTTCGATCTGGCTTTTGCGCTCACCAGCCGCTGGCTCGTTGATCGGAATCTTGATCAGTTCCCGACCGCTGTCCATCACCTTGCTCATCAACGCCGAGTACTTGGTGCTGATGTCTTTGTCATCGAAATGCTTGAACAGCTTGAAACCAAGCACATCCGAATACCAATCCACCCAATGATCCATCTTGCCAAGGTGAACGTTGGCTACACAGTGATCGACGTAGAATAACCCGACTACGTTCTTGCGGTTGTATTCGTTGATCGCAAGCTCTTCCATTGGCCGAAAACCGGGCATGAACGGCCCGCGATTCTTGACCTTGTCCAGCTCGTATCCGCCGCTTCGCGATACGAAGGAATGAACCACGCGGCCCATCGCTTTGATCCCGGATGTGACCACCGTTCCGTTTTGATCGGTGGTCTCGACCGGTTCGTAAGCCGACTCGGCTCCGTTTTTCAGCGCGGCCGCATATGCCCTGGCCGAATCATCGACGGTAAAACAAATATCCTTGATCCCGTCACCATACAGCCCAACTTCCTTGTTGGCCGGATGATCGGCAGTCAGTCCCGTCGTCAACAGAAACCGGATATTTCCCTGGGTCAGTAAATACGTTGCGGTTTCGCGGCTGCCGGTTGTCAAATCCGATATCTGCTCGATTTCAAAGCCGAAACTCTGGGCGTAAAAATAGGCCGACTGCTTGGCATTGCCGACATAGAATCGGATGTGATCGACATCGACCAGATTCAGCGGATCGTTTTTGGACGATTTTCCAATGGATGATTCCGGAATACTGGATACGCTCATTTTCGGTTCCTCGTCAAAACTGCAACGGACTAAATCGTTGTCCGCAGACGCCATTGAAACGAACAGCCTGGATTCCGTCAACGCAAACTGGCTGGTTTCGGCTGATTTCGCGCCGAACTGCTAGAAAATGCCCAATTGATCGCGGGCATCGTCGGTCATCATGTCCTGGGTCCAGGGCGGATCCATCACGACTTTCACGTGAACTTCAGCGACTTCGTCCAGCTCGCCGGCAAACTGTTTGGTTTGCGAAACCAGTTGCGGTCCGGCCGGGCACATTGGGCTGGTCATTGTCATTTCGACGTTGACGTCAAACTTCTCGGGCGTTGCCACGCTCGGAACGATATCGACGACGTAGATCAGCCCAAGGTCAACGATATTTACAAACAACTCGGGATCAATCACTTTTTTCAGCTGTTCCCGAACCGTGTCTTCATGCAGTGGCATGATTTGGTCACTCCCAAACAAAATTCTTCAAAATTGGGCGGTTGCCCCAAAAGACATTCTAGCGACTCAGCCGCACCAGAATACGCCCGTCTTCGACCTGGACTTCGTGCCTGGCCGTTGGCTGGGTGGCTGGCATACAGAGCGCATTTCCCGTTAGCACGTCAAACCGGGCTCCATGACGGGGGCACTTGATCTCAAGATTCTCGTATTCGCCGTCCGAAAGCGTTCCACCATCGTGGGTGCAAACATCGTCGATGCAAAAATACTCGCCAGCGACGCGAAACAGGAGCAACATGTCTCCGTCCACATCGACCAGCAGTTTTTCCCCCTCGGGCAATTCGTCAACGTTGGCAGCAAACAAAAAATCGCCCATCAGGCTGAAGTCCTTTCTTTCCGGGCAAATGCCGGGTCATGTTTTGGTTGTGAGTTTTCAAAGTAGCTCGGTGGTCCTCCACCGATGGCTTTGGCCGAAATAAGTCACAGTGGAGGACCACCGTGCTACTTAGCCCGTGAGTATCGAATGGTCATTGTGCGGAATTCCTTGCCGTCCGGGCCGGTCAGGAACGAGTCGATCCAGTTGTGATCCCGGTCCTCGACCCGAATCACCGAACGCTTTTTCATTCGTGTACCTGACGGATGATCGAATTCGCTGGTCATCGTAAAGACCTTGCCCGACCCATCGACAGTTCCCGTTTCCATCTGCATCATCGACGAAACATTGTCAATCCAGAATCCTTCATAGAGCTCCTTGCCGAAGTCGTAACC
>JAYVKA010000686.1:0-3802 GCA_043768885.1 Planctomycetota bacterium | reverse complement strand
AATCTGATCAGCCATTCCAGTCTGGCCGGGTCCGGGTCGTGCATTTCGAAACGAAGCGGGCCCAACTCCCGAATCATCTTTCTGGTCTTCTGTCCCTGCTTCCAAATCGTGCGGCTCTTTTGTGGCAGTTGCTGCCGATAGTCTTCACCGGTTCCGGCAATGTTGGCACTGGTTTCGGTGATCTGGTCGTCAACGGCCCAGCGTGTGGCTTCGTCCAGCGGGTACCACATCGAATGAAAATCAAATCGCTTTAATCCGGCCGCCTCGACTAGCCGTTCCAAACATCCGGTCAGTGTTGGCGGCGAAATCACTCCGTGATAGTCATTGATCGCGCCGCCAATGGGGAATGCCGAATAGGGAGAAACCCGGTGAAAGGGCAGAAACGCGACGGGCGTATCGCCGTGAAATGCGATCACAACTTCGGTGTCGTTACGCGAAGCGGCTGCGGCATTCGTAAATTCTGGCGAAAAGTATGGACTGCCAAGATTCGGATTTGAATTCTGGATGGTGCGCCATGCTTTGACCAGTTCCAGTGGCAAACCTTCCGGGCCAACCCGTCGATACGAATACGTCAATTTGTTGCTGTCGAGTACCGGTTCGGCGCAGCCTGTCCCTCGCCCGGACAAAGCTGTTTCAGATGGCGTCAGTAGTTGAATCATTTTTTTCGAGGCTCGTCAAAAAAAGCCGAGCTGACGGCAGAATCCGTGGCGCATAACCGAATCGAAAGAGTTGGCTGATTGCATTATAGTTGCGCCGGATTTCCTGAAACCCCACACAAGCGTCGCAGGAACCCGATTCCTGAACTTTGCCGGTTCTTTGTCCCTTGTTAGGGCCGAAAGAAAAAAGTGGGTGACCAGGGACGATTCCTTGCCGAATCGATACAATCAGAACGCGGGACCGGACGAACAGGCAAATTGAGCGTGAAACATGGAAGACAAGATCGAAGTTCTGGTTTTTTCTGACAAGTCCGCGGAGATTCAATGCCCTTCGTGCAATTCGACCTTGATGTTTTGCACGATGTGTGACGTGAAATGTGTTGGGTGTCCGAATTGCCGGGGTCTGCTGATTGACGGTGCGACGTTTGGACAAATCACTCAATTCCTGCGCAGCCAATACCGCGGCCCAATCAGGATTCCGACTCCGCCGTCTGAAGTGGCGCTGAAAATGAAGAGGCAATGTCCGGCTTGCAACGCAGTGCTGGACACACATCCCTACTATGGGCCAGGCAACGTCGTCATCGACGCCTGTCGGGAGTGCGAACTGGTTTGGCTGGATCAAAAGGAACTGGCCCAAATCGTCATGGCGCCGGGCCGTCGATAGGCCCATTTCCTTACAACCTTTCCCAAAACAATTCCACTCGTGATATTGTGTTAGAACGAGCCTGAAACGCGAGCGAGTGCATTTCCTCGACCTAAGGGATTTACTCGCTCGCGCTTCGGGCTCGTTTTGGGCGGACTCCGTCAAGTCAAATCAGTTCTGGGACAGGCTCTTAAACTCCCAGATGTTTGCGGATTGCCGCTGCCTGCATTTCGCACAGTTCAATGGCATCGCGGGCGAGGGTTCCCGAAAGAATTGTCGAGTCACGATCGCTTTCAACGCAATCTTTCACCTCAGTCAATTCGGCGACAAAACCATCGACTGGATCACCTCCAGGCATCGGCGGGCGAACCACTTTGCCGTCGACCGTCAGCATCTTTACATCCATCGTTTCAGCCTGGTCGGCGAATGCTGCCGATTCGAAATGGATCGTCGCCTGTTCCAGATGAATTTCGTAACCGTGGGTGAACGGGCGACCTTGTTGATGAACGACTCCCATTGTGCTGGATACGACCAGGGACGGGTCGGCGAAATCAAACAACGTGGCCGCATACTCGGCAGTTCCTTCACGCAATCGTCCGCGACTTTGCACACCAGTCGGCTTTCCGAACAACATTCGAATCAGGTGCGCGTCGTGAATGTGCAAATCCAGGAGCGGTCCTCCGATGACTTTTGGATCGTAAAAATTTTGCAGCCAATGCGGGTCCGAGATCACTCGTTTGAAATTTCCACCCAGCAACTTGCCGTACTTTCCGGACCGGACCTGTTCGATTGCCCAGGCATATTCCGGGAAAAAAGGAAGAACGTGGCCGACCATCAATCGTTTTCCGGCGGTCCAGGCCGTTGCCAAAACCAGGTCACATTCGGCCAGCGACAATGCCAGTGGTTTTTCGCAAAGGACATTCTTGCCGGCCTTCAGGGCTGCGATTGCGGCCGACGAATGAAACCGTGTGGGCAGGCAGATATCGACCAAATCAATCGCACGGCTGTGAACCATTTGCTCGGCCGTTTCAAAGACTTCGATCCCGGTCAGGTCGACTTTTTTGCCGGGCGGGCCGAAATTCCCCTGAATCGCGGTCCAGTCACCGGCTCGCCGTTCCGGTTCGAACGTGGCGATCGCTTTTACTTTCACTCCCGGAATTCGATGCCACGCCAGCCAATGAATCCATCCCATAAAGCCGATCCCGGCGATTCCGACGTTTAACATTCAATTTCCTTTTCTGGCCAAAAGCACGAAGGGGCAGTTCGATCTTGCGCGAAATTCCGGAAATCGGCAAGCCGTCCCATGTGCGTTTGAGGGCCATTCACGAATCGCAAATTGAATCGCTATAATTTCGTGCTGGATGGGACCGATCCGGAGCCCAATCCACGTGCCAGAAACTTTGCCGACTTCAGGAGTCCGCTGTGCCCGTTGAAATGCGACTGAGCCGCATCATTATTAGCGAGATCAACGAAAGCCAGGTTGTATTCCTTCAGGAAGTGGAAGGCTCTCGCCAGTTTCCCATCCTGATCGGGATCTTTGAAGCCACCAGCATCGACCGCCGCGTCAAGGCACTTCCCCGGCTTCGTCCGTTGACTCACGATTTGATTGTCGCTTCGATTGAGGCCCTTGGAGGCGAACTCGACAGCGTCATTATCAACGACATGCGTGAGCACACTTATTACGCCAAACTGCGGATTCGCAAAGACGGCGAGATTATCGAAATTGACGCACGACCTTCGGATGCCATCGCGGTTGCGGTAACGTGTGACCCGACGCTTCCCATTTTTATCGAGGAAGAAGTGCTCGATGCCGCGTTGAATGCGGAGTAAGTTTGTACCGTAGTTTTCCGAACTGAACTTGAGAATTCCATTTCCCTCCAGCATTCAAACTTTCTGACATGATCGTATTCATTCCTTGCGAATCTGCCGCCGGTGAAACCCGTGTCGCCGCTTCACCCCAATCAGTCGCCAAGCTGGTCCAGTTGGGATATCAGGTCCACGTCGAGGCCGATTGCGGTCAGTCTGCATGTTTGGAAAACAATGCATTCGAAAAGTCGGGTGCGGAAGTCTTGGCGGCTGACCGGGCGGGCGCGGCCTGGAAAACTGCCGACATTATCTTGAAGGTCCAGCCACCGACGTCCGTTGAAGTTTCGCAAATGAAGCGGGGAGCGACGATCGCTTCCTTTTTGTGGCCGGCAAAGAACACGGAGCTGGTTCAGCAGTTGGCGTCAGCGGGAATTCAGGCGTTGGCGATGGACTGCGTACCGCGAATTTCACGGGCGCAAAAGCTGGACGCACTCAGCAGTATGGCAAACATCGCCGGCTATCGGGCGGTCATTGAAGCGGCGAACGAATTTGGAAGTTTCTTCACCGGGCAGATTACTGCGGCCGGGAAAGTCCCACCGGCGAAAGTAATGGTCATCGGCGCCGGCGTTGCCGGTTTGGCGGCGATCGGAGCGGCTCGAAGCCTGGGTGCGATCGTGCGGGCCTTTGATACGCGACC
>JAYVKA010000685.1:0-3654 GCA_043768885.1 Planctomycetota bacterium | reverse complement strand
GAAACAATGGCCCGGCTGGCGGAGATCAAGAACATCACGATGGTCAAAGAAGCGACTGGTTCGATGGACCAGGCTTCGCAGATTCTTGCGATGACCGACCTGACCGTACTCAGTGGTGACGACAGTATGACTTTGCCGCTGTTGTCAATCGGCGGCGAAGGGGTCGTCAGTGTTGTTGGCAATATCGTGCCGAAGGTAATGCTGGATTTGCTTGCGGCGATGGATCGGGGCGATTTGACTTTGGCCCAGAAGCTTCACCTAAAGCTGTTCCCGTTGTGCCGCGATTTGTTGTCGCTGGCAACGAACCCGATTCCGATCAAGGCGGCGATGGCTGTGATGGGGCGCGATTCAGGCGAACTGCGATTGCCGATGACTCCGCTCGATGCAGGCCAGATGAAGGCGTTGAAAGCGACGCTCCAGCGGTTCGGGCTGGTGAAAGAAACGGCCTCCGTGTAACTGGTTTGCGACGATCGCTCATTTGATGCCAATCCGACCAGCGATAGAGTTCACTTGATCCGGGAGTAAAGGATCGTGGTTTGGGCTTCCAGCCGAAACTTGATGCTGGATTACAAAGATGAATGTTTCGGCTGGAAGCCAAAACCACATCAGCCTTGTAACTTGGATCAGGCCGGTTTGGTGGTCTGGAAAAAAATGCTCAGGTTCCGGCCTGGGCTTGTTTGACCAGTGAGCTGATGTCTTCGTCGAGAACTTCTTTTTTCTTGTCGGCGAGAACCTTGAATTTTTCGAATACCGTCTGGAGCTGTGTTCCTTCCAGGACATAACCCAGTTGTTTGGCCCGTTCGCCCAACGCTGCTCGTCCGCTGTGTTTGCCCAGGACCAGGTCCGTGCATTCCAGACCGACATCTTCGGGCTTCATGATTTCATAGGTCGTTCGCTCTTTCAGCATGCCGTCCTGGTGAATTCCTGCTTCGTGGGCAAAGGCGTTTCGTCCGACGATCGCCTTGTTGCGCTGAACTTCCAGTCCCGTGATTTTCGAAAGCAGTTTGCTGGCCGGAACCAGTTTTCGGGAGTTGATTGCCGTATCCGCGTTGAAATAGTCGGAACGGGTTCGAAGGGCCATAACGACTTCTTCCAGCGAACAGTTCCCCGCCCGCTCGCCAATTCCGTTGATGGTACATTCGACCTGGCCCGCACCATTTTCGATGGCGGCCAGGCTGTTGGCGACGGCCAGGCCCAGATCGTCGTGGCAGTGAATGCTGATCACGGCCTTGTCGATATTCGGAACACGGTTCATCAAGTTCTTGATGCACTGTCCCATTTGGGCGGGAACTGCATAGCCAACGGTGTCTGGGATGTTGACTGTCGTGGCACCGGCGGCGATGACGGCTTCGACCACACGGCAAAGGAAATCGATTTCAGTTCGCGCGGCGTCTTCGGGAGAGAATTCGACGTTGTCGCAATATGATTTCGCGCGGGCAACTCCGGCGACGGCCCGTTCCACGATTTCGTCCGGTGTCATTTTCAGTTTGAATTCGCGATGAATCGCACTGGTTGCCAAAAAAACGTGAATTCGCGGGTTGTCGGAATGCTTCAGCGCTTCCCACGCCCGATCGATGTCGGTGTCCGACGATCTGGCCAGCCCACAAATCTGGGGACCCTTGCAGATTTTTGCAACTTCACGAACCGATTCAAAATCGCCTGGCGAAGCGATTGGAAAACCGGCCTCGATGACATCCACACCCAGTTCAACCAGAGTCTGGGCGATCTCCAGCTTTTCCGGCAGATTCATGCTTGCACCCGGTGACTGTTCGCCATCACGAAGAGTGGTATCAAATACAATGATCTTGCGTTTGTCGGACATTGCGTACATTCCTGGCAGCGAAAAAACCGGGGGAACTCTACAAGAGATGGTAGGAAAAGCCCAGATAACGGTCAACGAACTTTAACCGATCCCAATCTGTTAGTCTCGCAGAATTGACCTATTTGTGTCAAAATCGGATTCTCTGACCAAATTGACCAAGAATGGAACGGAAAAAGAAATGAAGGGGTTCTGGTTTTCCGGCGGTGCAAAGGGTTTGTTGTTGTCAATCATTGGGGCCCTGGTTTATCTGGCCATCATTGACGGCAGCCTGCTTTTCGCCCAGGAACAGCGACAATGGCGTGACAACACTGGCACTTTCGAAGTCGAAGCGATTCTCCAGTCGTTCGATGATGATGCCGTTGTCTTGAAGTTGCTTGACGGGCGGACGGTCAAAGTTCCTTTCCGCCGATTATCCGGCAAAGACCGGGAGTACGTCCAAAATGTTCGGGCCGCCAATGCTATTTCCAAACGCCCGACGACCAAACCTCCGACCGTAGAGCCCAAACCGCCCCTTCTGGTCGCCGAGCCCAAGCCGTCGATCCCGACACCTGATCCTGCTACAGCGTCTCCAGTCGAAGCGAAACGCAAACTGCCCCCGGCGTTTTCTATGGCTTTGGATCCAGCCTTTGAACGATACGATGATCCGCCTTCCGACTGGATTCCCAGCGAGCCCAAACTTGTCGCTCAACCTGCCGACAGACTCGAAACCAATTCAACCACAACTCCGTCGAACCCGGAGAAATTGAAACTGATCGGGATTTCGCCATCGGAACCGGGAGGAAACCGCCAAAAAATTGCTGCCAGTCCGGTTTCTGAAAAACAAATTCGCCCGGATGCGGGTGAGTTTCCGGAAAACAATGCGCAAAGTCTGGTGCCCGAACCGGTCGCCAATGTTGGGCCGGGGGAAATGAATTCTGCGGAGACCATCATTGGGAATTCGCCTTCTTTGACTCCTGCCGCAAGTACTGGACCCCGGATCATTGCTCCAGAGCGAGCGGTTGCTTCCGAGCCCATCCAAGCGGCAGATCCTGCGACCGGGTCGCGTATTGCATCTGGCACGCCCGAACGACCTTCGATGGCCTTGCCACTTCAAGCAACATTGAATTCGCTGTTGGCTGAATTGAAGGTGACGACCGACAACGAAGCATTGCGTCGCCAGCTCGTAAGACTTTCGCAATTGTCCGTTCCGCTGAACGACCCGCCAACTTTGGAAGTGCTCCGTCAGCACATGACTTCCAGCGACAAGTACATTCGCGAAACGGTTTTGCAGAAAATCATCTCGTTGTCATCGAGGCTGGATTCGGAAACACTCAGACTGGCCGTTGTGGATGAGAGCCAGGCGATTCGGTGGAAAGCATACGACATGCTGATCGCTGATCCGCGACCTGAGTTGTTGCCTTTGCTGCTGGAACGTGCGCCGGACTATGACCGCAACAAGATACTTTCGACCATTGGTTCGTATGGAGCCGCGGCCGAATCATCCTTGTGGCCACTGCTGGAATCGGACAATGGCGGCTTTCGACTGGATATTACAAGGCTTTTGTCCGACGTCGGGACGGAGAACTCGCTGCCATATCTGACAAAATCTGCGGAGAACGACAAACTTCCCCTGGTCGAAGTACTTCAGGCCAAATCATCGATTCGAAAAATCGAAAGCCGACAATAGCTTTGGATGAATCGAGTCATTATCGTCTCAAAGCGGCGTTTCGTGCGTCGGCTGCCTGAGAAGCCTGTTGGATGGCCTCCATGAATTTTCCAGCGGAAGTTTTGAATTCCGCCTGATTGATTGCGCTGGAGAAAAGCACAACCTGCTGCCCTTCGGCCGTCGTCAT
>JAYVKA010000684.1:0-5160 GCA_043768885.1 Planctomycetota bacterium | reverse complement strand
ATTGCAGTTGCAGCAACCAGCCGCATCGTATGAATTTTTCTGATTATGTAATGCATGGGATTTGCCGGTTGGTTTCGTGGCAGAGGCTTCCAGCCTGTGTTTTTCATTTTTGCCATGCAACACAGGCTGGAAGCCTGTGCCACGTTAATATCGTCGGCGGTCTTTGCGGGTGTCGTAAACACTGGCTCCATCGATGATCGCCTCGACGACATAGTTGCGGGGGTCGATGATCGATCCGGTGGTGATAATGATGTCAGCGTCTTTGCCTGGTTCCAGCGATCCAACGCGGTCGTCGATCATCAGGGCCTTGGCCGCTTCGATCGTCAGGCCGCGAACGGCTTTTTCTTCGGTCCAGCCGTAACGAACTGCCATCGTTGCCTGATAGAAGAGGTCTTCTTCCGGCACAACTGGCGAGTCGGTGTTGACACCGAGCGCTTCAACGCCTCGTGCCGCGTATTCGGCAACGATGCCTTTCAGCTGGCCTTCTTCGTTGTTGAAGTAAAACCCGCGTGGCCCGGCCATCACGGGAATTTTTCGTTTGAGAATCTCCGGCGCCAGTTTGTAAGCATCAAACGTTCCGTGGCCGATCACAATCTTCAAGCCCATTTCGTCGTGAAGCATTTGAACCGTCGCGTGAACGACCTGGTACTGTTGTGTGTGAACGAGCACCGGAATCTCGTTGTGGAAAAGCGGTTTGAAATACTCCAGCCGCAAATCGACATTGGGCCGACGGTCGGATTTGCCTGATTCGTACAGGTCCCAGTCGCGGACGTAGTATTTGCCTTCCAGCAGCGTCTGGCGAATCACGTGGTTCATTCCCATGCGGCCCGAGCCGACTTCGCCGTCGCGCCGTTCGGGGTTACCGGCCTGGGCAATTTTCAAGACGCCAGGGGCTTTGATGATCACATCTTCCGGTCGGCCAGGCCCGGTTTTCATCAGCACACCGAATCCGCCCATGTTGGTTCCGCTGCCGGGAATGAAGCAGACAGTCGTAACTCCACCGGCGATCGCGGTTTTCAGCTGGTCGTTGTGCGGAATAGCCTGGTCCCAGTTTCGCAGTTCGGGGTTGGTCTGATAAACCATTTCGTTCAGGTCGCCTGACCCAGCCACGTGGCAGTGGGCGTCGATCAAACCGGGCATCGCAAAATGTTCGCGGTGGTCGATTTCGGTGTAGCCTTCGGGGACGGTGATCTCTTTGCTCGGTCCAATTTTTTCGATCTTGCCGCCCGAAATCAGAATCGTGCCGTTGACGATCGGCTCGCCGGCGCTGGTGATGATCTTGCCAGCGTGAATGGCGAGTTTGGGTTTCTCTTTTTTGGCAGGCGATTCTTTCGCGGCCGCATCCTGGGCGAAGACCGGGCTGGCATTCAGCGATCCAAACACGATCGCCAGGCATAGCGCTATCTGCCAAACACCCAAGGCAAAAGGGTCAGACACTTGTTGAAAAAGGGGTCTGACCCTCTCCGACCCATCGAATTCATCGAGTTTTTGCCGGGTCTCCAAAGGGTCAGACCCCTTTTTCAACATGCCACCGGGCAGGGGCGTGCAGAATCCGAAAACACCTAACATCATTGCTGCTCCTGCCTGAAAACCCACTGGCCATCGATCATGACGGCGAGGACTTCTGTTCCAAGATCAAACGGTGGTCCGCTCAACACGACCAGGTCCGCATCCTGTCCGGCGGCCAGTTTTCCGATCGAGCCAAGTTTCAAAAACCCGGCCGGTCCGGACGAAACGGCACGCAAGGCATCAGCCGGTCCGAGTCCGCGATACGTCGCGGCGGTGACGGCGGCGGGCAGCTGGCTGGAACCCGAAGCGGCTCCCGACTGGAATCCAAACGGAATGCCTGCCGTTGCCAATTGTTGGGGAAGATTGATTTGTCTGTTGTCGCGTCGGACCGACAGCTGCGGGCCGATCGCGACGGTGACTTTTGAATTCTTCAAAACGTCGAGTGCCAGGTCGGCGTCTTCGGCACCGGCAATGATGACAGATAAACTGAATTCGGTGACGAACAGTTTCACCGCCAGTTCGATCGCGCGACTTTGCTGAGCGACGGCGATGACGGGCAGGTCGCCAGCGAAGACGGCTCGCCAGGGCTCCTGGTTCTCGACGGCTTGTGGTTTCTTGGGCTCAACCGGTTTTGGCGGGCCAGCGGGTTTCGTTTCGTCGGCCCTGGTTTCCGCTGGCGGTTTGTCTTCGGACGCATCAGGTTTTTGTTCCGCTGGTTTTTCGCCAGCCGGTTTTGCCTCGACAGGTTTTTCATCCTGGGCGGCGGTGTTTGGTGGAGTCTCTTTTTTCTCTTCAGCGGGTTTGCCGCCAGATGCTTCGGCGGTCTTCTTTGCTTCCTCAGCCGCTTTCGCATCTGCCTCGGCTTTGGATTTTGCCTCTGCGTCAGCGATTTTTTTCGCCTCCGCTTCCCAGGCCTTTAGGGCGATTTCGTATTCGGCGAATTCCTTGTCGTATTTCGTCCAGCTGTCGGCGTAGGCCTTGCCTTGCGTCAACGTTTGCCGCATCGATGTTTCGATCGTCGTCAGATTTCCATTGACGTCAAAGCGCAGGGCAACGGGGTCTTTGACTGCCCGCGGCAGGTCGGTCAGTTTGAAGGCCATCACCGGAGTCGGCATTCGCGTCGATCCAACCAGTGCGGTCGTGATGCCGGACTGGCGAACGAACTGAATAGTTTTGTCTTCTGAGACAAGTTGTTTTTCCAGAGTCGTGTTCAACTGCACCTGATCGCCAAACGCAGTTCCCATGCCGAGCGAACTGTTCAAGTCGATCATGCCTGGAACGATCACGGCATTCGAAAAATCATGAATCTCCGCATTGGGAGGAAGTGAAACATCTGTCCCTACGGCGGCGATTGTGTTTCCCGAAACAACGACCGAGCCACCCGACACGATTCCATGTGGCGTGTAAATCGAACCCGCGCGAACGATGCTGGATCGAGCGGCTGGTTTCGATTCTGGAGAAGCGAAAGCCGACTCGCCTCCCACATACGTCGCGACGACATGCGACCCACGGGCAAACGGATCGCCGGACAGGATTACGAAATCGGCATCTTTGCCAGCCGCGAGCGATCCGACCCGGTCGGCAACACCCAGCAGTTTTGCGGCACTCGATGTCAGTATCTGCAAAATCTGCTCGTCGCTGATCGACCCGCGCTTGAGCATTCCTGCGTGCAGGAAAATGTTTTCCAGTTCGTCATTCGACATTCCACCCAGTGCGATGTCACCGAAACCCCGATTGATTAGTTCCCTTGCGGATTCCCAAAATTCCTCGGCCCGTTTTTGGTCTTCATCGGGAATTGCAATATTGGTGATGCCGCCTGACAAGGATGATGGATACAAAACGTAGCCGGAGACCGGCAATACCTCGGCCAGTTCGGATTCGCCTATTACTGTTCCCAGAAATTTCGGATCGACCAGGACGGCCTTCAGTTTGTAGTCCTTGACGATTCGGCCTGCGGCCACGATCTCGGCGGCAGTTCGCGCGGTCAGCCGTGTTTGCAGTTTGCCGGTGGCTGCCGAAGCGATCACACCGAGAATCGCCCGGTCCTGATTCGATGTTCCGCCTGGCAGTTTCATTTGCGACGAGTCGAACAGCGCTCGCAAACCGGTAACGGCATCGGCCAGCGAACTGGCGAGTTGGGGCTGGGTCGGTTCGATAGGCCGGATTACGGCATTCGCCCCGATCGGCGGTTCATAAACAGTCGGCGGATTCCAGGCTGCCGAACTGAGAATAATTTGCAGGCTTTCGCTTTCGTTCAGCAATCGATTGTCGAACGGGCCGAAGAGTTTTACGACAGCCGACTGGCCGGGCATCAATCGCTGGTTGCCGGGATTCACATGCACGGTAGTGATTCCAGCGGCTAACAATCGGGGGTACTGCTCGAATAGATCCAGTCCGTCCGCCGCGCGAAACTGTGGAGTCACCGCTTGTTCTTCTGCCGCTGCCTGGCCGATCGATGTCTCGGCAATTACCAGGCCCGGAATCATGACTTCGGATGAATGATCGTGAATCGTCGCCGACGGGGGAATCGAAATATCGTTCCTCGAGCCCGCAGCCACGATCTTTCCGCTTTGAACAACGAGTACCGCATTGTCGATTGGCTGACCAACACCATTCCACAACCGGCCAACCAGCCACGCGTGGACTTCGCCTGAGCTATTTCCGTCGCCCTGAACTGTCGGCGCGAAAGGACTTGCTGCAGCATCAGAAGCGAACATTGCCAACAGCGCAGACGCCATCGCGATCACGGTTCGGTTCGATTGGAACTGGAGTGACTTCATGATGAATGACTCATTCTTTCTCGGCAGTAATCAACAGGCGACGCAGTCGTTCATCGGTGGTCCGGTCATAGACGACTTCGCCCAGAATGATCGTTTTCTCAACCCATGTTTGTGTCGCCAGTGGTTCGCCGGTCAGGATCACAATGTCGGCGTCTTTGCCCACGGCGATTGAACCAACCTGTTTTTCGATGCCCAGTGTTTTGGCTGGCAGACTTGTGCAGGCCGCCAAGGCGTCGTTGCGGGACAGTCCATATTTCACTGCTGTCGCCGCCTGGTACCACAGATAGTTTGAACCGAGCGTTGCCCGTGACGGATTGGTGTCGGCCTGGAACATGTAACTCATTCCGGCATCGCCAAAAATTTTCGGCGTCACGATTTTTTCTTCTTTGCGGGTTCGTGGATCTTCGCGCCAGAAAACCATTTCAGCGTCAAGCACGACCGGCAATTTCTTTTCGGCCAGCATCGTTGCGGCCTTGTCGCAGTTCCGGCCAAGCACCATCACAGGACGAAGTTGAAATTCATCTACAAGTCGCAGGGCTTGTCCGACGTCCATGGCATTTTCGCAGTAGATGAATGCGATCAGCTCGCCACCGATCACCTTGCCGAGCGTTTCGATTCCCTGCTGGGCCTGTTCGGCGGTCGGTGCAGCGTCTGGTGCAGCGGCTGGTTCACTGCCAGCTTCGCCCGAGCTTTCGTCGCCGGACTCGTCGCTCGCAGGACCGCTGCTTTCGGCGGCCGGTTCTTCCCCATCAACCTTCTCGCCCGCTTTGGCTTTTTTGGCCTTGGTCAGTTCGCGGCGAAGCGTTGCGACGTGACTCATGCGGCTGCCGGAAGGCGGCTGCATGGAAAGTTTCATTCCGACCAGTCGCTG
>JAYVKA010000683.1:0-16470 GCA_043768885.1 Planctomycetota bacterium | reverse complement strand
TGCATCAAACATTGACTTGCCGCTTGATTTTGAGGACGGGCTGGACAGCTACTACGGCAGTTAGCCCGCATTTCTCACCACGCCATTTTTTATCGTCGGATTTTTTGGCGGTGCGAGGGTGAAGGTGGAACGCGGGGCATGGTTTGGATTTTTGCCGGATTTTTCGTGTCACGAACTGGTTGATGCAGGTGGAAAGACCCGTTACTCGCCGGATTTTCACCCGCGGCGCAGATCGCTGGCGCAGGGAACTTTTTTGAACTGAAATCTGACAGTTGATTGGCTCAGGCCGACGACAGGATTACCGGTGGGCCCATGGGCAGCGAGAGCCACTGCTGAAGATTGGCCAGCACGCGAAGGAACAGCGACTAATACGGATAGCGTTCGGAAAGCGAGAACCAGACTCGCCGAACGCTGATGGTCACCACCGCGCCGACCTTGAACAATTTCAGACGAATCGAATCGCAACGGGCGCGCGCCAGTGGAGTCTCTTTCAGTCCGTGCTCGCGCAGCACCTGCATGAGAACATCGGCCACACTGCTGAGCCACAACCGCAACTGGTTGGCACGCATCGAAGGGCAACTCGTCCGGTCGGGTCGGCCTTGCCAACCATCACGGCCAGAAGCGGATCGTGCCGAAGCTGCTCATGGTCGTTGAGGTCTTCATAGCCCACGGTGATGGCGAAGATCCGCTGCCGAAGCAGTTCCTGGGCCGTGTGTTCCACTTTGTCGGCAATGCTGTAGTCGTCAAAGCCGCGCGCGAATCGTTCGATGATTCCGGCCCGCTGATCGACTTCACGGAGCAACCGGCCACCTGCGTCGGACGTGATCGTTCCAACATCAAATCTGGCGGTGATTTGCCGCCTACCCAAGGGCTGAAATTCGATCTGGCTTGGGATACAATCTGTTTTCACAAGACGGTCCTTGTCGTGAATGATTCTGTCGTGATTTACAGATTCAGACCCGCCCAGGGCCGTCTTGTTTCTTTCTCGCTGTGAGAAATTCGGGTTAGTTCCGGGGCAGGCTTTTGCGAACTTCCCGAGAGTCATTCGGGCCGGAACCACTTGCTTCCAATGGATACCGGTTTTGAAAATTCTTCAGCACTTCCGAATTTAGCACTGGACCAAAACTGGAACTGCCCCCCCAGATGTTGTCCTTGACCCAATGACCGTCTTCAATTCGCCAGACCCGAGGGTTGCGAAATGTATCGCAGACCTGATCGAACTCCGGCTCGCTGATGCCAACATAGTCAAACCAGCGTGCGAGATCGCGGACTGGTTTTACATGATCGTATTTTCGAATCATCTCCAGGCCTTGCTCACGCGTCATGCGGCCAGCACGAATGTCTTTCATCGAATGATCGGTTCCCCGGCCGTAGCCCAGTTTCACAAACTTGAGGTAATCGTGAGCACCGTTCTCGTGCATGTCGTCGAGATTTGAGAACGTTCGGTAGGTGCGTTCAAACGGAGTCTGCGCTGGACGCCAGCCGTACAGGCTGGTCATCAGTTGAGCCCATTCATGCCCGTCCCAATTGACGAAGTTGTTCAGGTAGATTCCGCGCACACCGACGGCGTCAATTTCGTCGTCGGTGGGGTATTGGGCCCACAGCAGGTCTTTGCCGCGCAGGCCTTCCCGGAGTTCGCCGCGACCGAGTTTTTGCAGGCCTTCATCCGTGAAATCATGCCAGTCGTAGCCGCGCAGTGCATGTTCCAGACGAAACTTCGCCGTAAATTCCGGAAAGTCGCGATGGGAATACATTCCGCCCAAATCCATGAAGCCGTGCTCACCCCACAGCATCAGGGGAATCTTGTAGCGAACCGCAACTTGAATTGGAGTCGTGAAGATCCCGCAGTGATTATGCCAGTTCATGTCGCCCTGCAGGTAAAACCCGATCCGGTTCATCCTGATCAAGACATCGACGTCGGGATAAACAATCAGATGATCGCAACCGAATACTTCACGCATTCGAAGCATGTTGTATTCGCCTTCGGGTAAATAGTTGTTGCCGTGATAGGTAACCAGCAATGCTTTCAAGCCGAGCATTTTCGTGGCAATGTGAGTCTGAAAATAGCTGTCTTTTCCACCGCTGACAGGAATCAGAATGTCGTAGTTGTTTTCGGAACGATATTCATCCACCAATTCCTCCAATTGCGTCCAGCGGCGATCCCAGGGCACATGTGCCTTTTGGGCAGATACCTGGCAGCCTGAGCAGACTCCGGTGTCGTCAAAACCAATCGGCGTCGCAACCATCGCGCCGTACGTACAACTGGTGCAATATTTCATGTCAAAGTCTCAGCAAATGAAAAACGAAAACCGGATGTGAGTTGTGATTGGGCTAAACCCGAACGGGGACACCTGCTTTGGCCAGTGCACGTTTGCCGGCGCGGTCGGCCAGCTCCTTGAAATGCCACAGATTCGCCGCCGCAACTGCTGAAGCGCCCGCAGCAATGCCTGCCGCATAGTCCTCAAAACGGCCGACACCGCTGCAGACAATCACCGGAATTCGCACACTGGACGTTACCAGTCGAATGAGTTCGACGTCGTAACCTTCGGCCATGCCGTCCTGATCGATGGACTGCAGAAAGATCTCACCGGCACCAGCGCTTTCAGCCATCCGGACCCAGTCTTGAACCAGCAGTCCGGTGGCAGTCTGGCCTCCGTCGATCATGACCTCATAGGTGCCATCGCTCTGCTGTTTGGCATCCACGCTAACGACAATTGCCTGGCTTCCAAAACGGCTGGCACCGGCCTGGATCAATGCCGGGTTTTCAACCGCCTGACTGTTGATTGTGATTTTGTCAGCGCCACGGACGAATCGGTCGCGCATGTCTTCGATCGTTTTGATGCGGCCACCCCAGGTCAACGGCATAAAGCAGGTTTTGCTGACCCGTTCCAGAATCTGCAAGGGATCGTTGAGCGACGGAATCTTTGCATCGTCACGGCGCAGGTCGTAATCATCACTGCGGGAGATGTCGATGTACACCAGTTCATCCACGTTCCATTCATTGAATCGTTCGGCTTCATGAACCGGGTTGCCAATAATCTGGTGCGTGTCAAAGCCTTCGCTACGCACGAGGACTCCATTTTTCAACAACAGCACCGGAATCAATCGGGTCTTTAGCATGCCAGGAAATTCTCCAAAAGCCGCAAGCCGGCGCGTTGGCTTTTTTCGGGATGGAATTGGGTCGCGAAAATATTATCGACTTGCAGACTCGCGGCAAACCGGTGTCCGTGATCGCACCAGCTCGTGACACAGGTCTGGTCCAATGGCTGCACTGCGTAACTGTGTACGAAATAAAAATGCGAATGATTGGGCAGTCGATCAAACAATCGCGACTGAATGGCAAGTTCCACCGAGTTCCAGCCCATGTGGGGAATCCGTTCATCAGTCCTTGCGGCCAGCTTCGTAACGCGGCCCGCAATCCAGCCCAAACCGGCATGGTTTCCATGCTCGGTTCCCGTTTCGGCCAGCAATTGCATCCCCAAACAGATTCCCAAAAAAGGCCGGCGTTTTTCAATCGCATGTTCATGCAAGGCCGCGTCCCATCCATTGGATTGCAAGAGTTTCATTCCCTCGCCAAACGCGCCGACGCCCGGCAATATGATGTGCGAAACCGCAGCGACTTCGCCAGGTTCATGCAGGATCTGTGCCTGGCCACCAACCGAAATACAGGCGTTCAATACCGATGCAAGATTGCCCCGACCGAAATCAACGACTCCGATTCTGCTCATGATTTTCTCCCAGTCATGCCAGCAGTGTAATACTCTCGTTGATCGCGGTCAGCGCGAGTCTTGTGGGAAAAAACCGGTCCGTCCTGTGGGTTGACCAGGATTGCTAGCGAACAAACGAGTCGCCCTGGCTGGCTGAAGGTTCAGCCAGTCAGAGTTGGATTGAGGAGTATTGAAACGTCTGGCATCGGTGCCTGGCCGTATCGATTGATGGGCCAGTTGCGGAAAACCGTCAATGCGCTTCCCCTACCCGTTTTCCCGGCAGCCGGTTCGCGAGTGCCTTTCGACAACATTTCAGAAGTTCTGTGTTTCAAGACGACGATTATTTTCTGGTCCTGGATGACATCTGAATGTCTCCGGATTGAAGGCAGCGCAAGTTCTTTTAATAGCAACGCCTGATGGGTCCCTGTCCTGATTTTTTTTGCAAATTCCGGGACAAATGCCAAGGGGGCGTTGGGAGACTGGTCGCGATCCAGTTTTAAGACGGCCCTGTTATCTGCCAGCGAAAAGTCCTCTTGCGTGCCACTAACCCTTCGAATCAGGTTGTTTTGGGCGCGGAAGTCCGTGTATTCACGACGTCCGTAAGAATCTTCGGAATAGAACAGGCGGTTGCTGACATCGACGGTTTTCTGGCCCAGCAACTTGCCAAAACGCCGATCGGTTTGCACGTTGATTGGGCGAAAACGGTAGTCGTAACGGTAACTCGTCTTTTGGGAATCGATCGTGATTTGACTGGCGGTTGGCCAACCGGCGAAATAAAACTTTTGGATGGTCCGTTTCTGCGCCGGATCAACAATTTCCACCGGATTGTCGTCGCCTCAACAACTGTACCTGTTCCCGTTTCTTGTCCGTTCTTGTCCGCGAAAATCACAATTTTGTTTTTCGCTCCAATTGCCAATCGCCTGTGGAATGGGGAAATTTTGGCGCGATACCAGTCTTTCCAGGATTTGCCTTAATGCATCGTCAAATAACCAACGTGCTCCTGGAATTATTCAAAATTTTTACTCCTTCGTAATCACTTCATCCAGATTCAACAGTACTGACGCGACGGACGTCATCGCTGCCAGTTGATCAGCCGGTAGAGAATCGTTGACTGGTGAATCGCCGGTGGACAATAACGCTTTCGCTGCGGCGGGATTGTTTGAGTAGAACTTCTGGTATTCGTGATAGCCATCCAGTAGCGTTGCCGACTGTCGCTCGTTTGGTTCGCGCGATGTTGCCAGCTGGTAGCCGAAACGGATTTGCGATTCGACAGTTGCGCCTCCTTCGATCATCATTCGCCCGGCAAGTTTTCGGGCGGCTTCGACGTACGTGATGTCGTTGAGTAATGCCAGCGATTGCAGTGGCGTGTTGGTTCGGCCGCGTTTGATTTGGCAGATCTCCCAGCTGGGGGCATCGAAAGTTGAAACGGTCGGGTGCGAGACGGTTCGCTTGCGGTAGGTGTACAAACTGCGGCGATACAAACTCTCGCCCGTGTCACGAACATAGGGTCCGTTGTTGGCTCCACCGGCCAGCTCTTCCCACAGTCCGTCAGGTTGATACGGCCTGACTGACCGCCCGCCAATCTTTTCGACCAGCAATCCCGACAATGCCAGCGCGTTGTCACGAATTTGTTCGGCTGACAGACGGTAGCGTGGCCCGCGAGAATACCAGCGGTTGTCGGGGTCGGCTGCCAGTTGATCGGCCGCCAATACCGACGCCTGTTGATAAGTGGCGCTCATCAGAATCTGCTTGTGCAACCGCTTCAGGTCCCAGCCATTGCGGCGAAAATCATCGGCCAGCCAGTCGATCAACAACGGATGCGTCGGCGGAGTTCCCTGCAATCCAAAATTGTCAGGAGTCTCGACCAGGCCCCTACCGAAAAACTTCATCCACGCCCGGTTCACCGCGACACGGGCCACCAGCGGGTTGCGATCATCGACCATCCAGCGGGCCAGCCCCAAGCGGTTCGGCGGTTGATCTTCGGCCAGCTGCGGCAGCATCGACGGAATCGCAGGCCACAATTCTGCGGAGGTATCGGGTAAATCGTACTGACCCCGCTTCAGCAAATGCGTCGGGCGATAATCGGGTCGCTCGCGCATGATCATCGTCGTCTCCTGCTCTGATTCCAGCTTGTCCCGGGTCGCCTGCAACGCCGCCAAATCCTGGCGAACGGCATTCGATTCGAGCATGCCGACATATTTGTCGAGCGACTCCGTGTCATGCTGTCCCAAGCCACCGTCCCTGAGTTGGACTGCACGTTGGACTGCCGATTGCTTCAGGGAGGCAGACACCTGTTCCGCCGTTAACTCGCGATCAAACAGTCGATAGCCGCACTGCTCTCCTTTGAAAAATTCCGACTTCTTTCGCTGGCCAAGACGAAACGGCACGTCGGTCGCGATCGTTTCGGTCAAAGTGTCAATATCGACTTCGACTGCCACCGGTTTCCCGTCAAAGTAGATCTTGTAGCCCGCAGCCTTCGAGCTTCCGTCCCACGTCACTGTCAAATACGTCCAGGTATCGGGTGTCATTCGTGCACTGGAAATCACCGCGATCGCGTTGACTTTCCACTCGTGGATCAAATGAACCTTCAGCCGTCCGTCTTCCAGGATGATTCCATCGACGCCCCGATAAGTGGCCCCTTCATCCATCTGGCCAAAAATCGAACCGCGCGCGTCGCCGTGAACCCAGGCAGTCCACGAAAACGGAACATCCCGTTCAAATTTCATCGGGGCCGGCTCGATCGGTTCAACAGTATCGTCATTGCCCGGGAAAATTATTGAGCGCTCAACAGGTCCGGCTCCAAACGGAAGTTTTCTTTTGGTCCCAACGAACTCGTAAACCGGATTGGGCAAATCGACAGGATGTTCTGCAAGTTCTTTCTTCCATGCTTCAACAGTCGCATCGGCTTGTCCTGGTTTTGGCTCGGCCTGCTTTTTCATCGCCGCAAGTTTTGCATCAACTTCGGCAATCGCCGCAATTTGTTCTGCCGTCGGCACTTTCAACATCGGTCCGACGTTGCCGCGGGCCTCGTTGTAGACTCCCTGTTCGTCAATGTTATTGAAAAAGGCAAAGAACTGATAAAACTCCTTGTGGCTGAGCGGGTCGTACTTGTGATCGTGACAGCGGGCGCAACCAAGGGTCAGTCCCAGAAAAGTCGCCGAAGTCGCCTCAACGCGATCGACGCAATTCTCGATACGCCATTCCTCGTCGATCGAACCACCTTCGGTATTCGAGCGGTTGTTGCGGTTGAATCCTGAGGCGATCAACAGTGAGGGAGTCGGATCGGGAAGCATGTCTCCGGCGATTTGCTGGACAATGAAATCGTCGTACGGCAAGTTCTGATTGAACGCGCCGATGACCCAGTCGCGCCACGGCCACATGCTGCGAACAAAATCGTTCTGAAATCCGTTAGTGTCAGCAAACCGCGCTGCGTCCAGCCACGCCACCGCCATCTGCTCGCCAAAGTGGGGTGATGCCAGCAGTTCATCGATGACTTTTTCCCAGCCGGTTTCGTCCCGGTCATCGACAAAAGCCTGAACCTGTTCAGGCGTCGGTGCGATACCGATCAAATCGAAATAGACGCGTCGAATGAGAGTTCGTTTGTCGGCGCGCGGGGAATGTTTCAGCCGATGGTCGTTCAGTCGCGCCAGGACGAACTGGTCGATTTCGGTTCTGGACCAGGCCGAACCGTCCGGTGGCGGCGATACAGTCCGAATCGGCTCAAACGCCCAGTGGTGTTGCCAACCTGCTCCCTGGTCGATCCAGCGTATGAGCAATTCCTTTTGTTCATTGGTCAACATCCGATTTGAATCAGGCGGCGGCATCATCACGTCCGGGTCGTCGGAAAAAATCCGCCGAACGAGTTCGCTATCGTCAGATTTGCCCGCGACGATTACGGACTCTTTGGCACCCTCTTCCAGATCAAACCGCAGCCCAGCCTGTCGTTCCTTTTCATCCGGTCCATGACAGGCAAAACACTGTCCGGCCAGAATCGGCTGAATCTGTTCGCGAAAATCGACGGGCGATTGTGGCCCAACTGATTGGGCCAATCCTGTTGCGGGCCAAGCACCCACCACGACAATCCAGAACGCCAACTTGCGACCAAACCTGATCGCCAATTGCCCAAACTCAATATTCATCGTCGCGATGCACCACCATTGAACACTGAAACACCCGCCTCACGCCATTGTAGTGTAAATCGCCTCTTCATTTCTTCAGGTGATCAGGGACCTCCACCTGCCGCAAAGCAGGTTGCTTCATGTTGTCCGAGGTGTTTCGGTCGATCAACAGGGAAAACGGGTCCACCCCTGCAAGCGCCGGAACCTGATCGACCGTGAATGTAAAGGTCGAATCGGACTGGTTGACGTGAATTCGCTGCCGATAAAGCGTTTCGCCAAACTGATTGCCCGGTTTGGGTTTGGCAAAGGCACCGATTTCGATCCAGTCGTTCAATTCGACTTCGGCTTCACTCCCATCCGGTCCGGCACGCAGTTTCTTGGACCCGACATCAATCGTCACTTCAAACTTGCCATCGTCCAGCGCCGCGTATTCGGCGCGAGTTGTTCGGTTCTCAAACAACGTAATGTGTTCGAACAAGTCCGCCAGCAACCCGTAATGCTCTGGCGGAGTCTGTTGCCGGATCGCTTCGATCAGGTCGGCTGAAGTCGGGTAAGGCCCATCTGCATAGCCGAATTTATCCACAACCGAACGCAGGGCCGAGTTCAATTTGTTTTCGCCAATCGTTTCTTTCAGGTGATACATCACAACACTTCCCTTGTTGTAATGAACGTAACCCTGCTCGACCCCGACCTGTCTCAGCGGCAACTCGCTCCCCTTTTCGCGCCCCCGGGCACGCAGGTAATTGTCCATTTCGTATTTCAGAAATTTGCGCATCATGTCGCGACCGTACTCCTTTTCCATCACCATCAATGCCGAATATTGCGCGAGTGTTTCCGACAGCATTGTCGCCCCCTGCATGTTGGCCCCTATCACCTGGTGAGCCCACCATTGATGAGCCATTTCATGGGCGACGACATAGTAAACCATGTCGATATCGTCCGCGCTTTCAAGATTTGCGATGAAGCCCACCGCCTCGGAATAGGGCATCGTTCCCGGAAAGGCCTGGGCGAATGATGCCACCCGTGGAAATTCGATGATGCGAGCCTGTTTGTGCTTGTACGGTCCAAACGCTTCCGAGTAATACTCCAGCGACTTGCGAACGGACCGCAACATCAAATCGACGTTCCATTCGTGATCGGGGTGATAGTAGATTTCGATGTCCACATCGTTCCATTGATGAAACGCGACCTTATACCGGGCCGATACAAACGAATAGAAGTTTGGGGACGGGTGATCCAGCTTGTAGTGAAAATAGCGGCGACCGTCCTTTTCCCATTTCTTCTGAAGCGAACCTGGAGCAATCGCAATCTGGTCAGTCGATGTGCTGATTACCGTTTCGATGTTTACCCAGTCGCTGTTGCTGCTGAGATAGCTGTTGCGCCGGGCAGCCAGGTTGTCCGGATCGAGCGGGGCAAAGCCGGTCCCGGAGAGTCCGTATTTTTCCCGCTGATTCAAATCTCTCAATTCAGCCGCCGGCTGATATCCAATCTGGGGTGCCACGAAATTATTCAGGAAAGTGCCGTTTTGAACAATTTCCCTGACTTGGACCGAATTCTCGAAGCCCTTCGACTTGTAGGTAACCTGGAATTCCATCGCGCGAGACGTACCGGGCTGCATCGGTGGATCGACTGAAAACGTCAACATCTGCGATTCCTGGTCTTTCGACGCAAGAGTCGCTCCCTCGATCTGCACTTCTGAATCGTATTGATCGGCGATCAGAACATGAATCATTGTGATCGGCGAAGACTCGCGGTTTTCGATCGTTTGTTTTCCCCGCATCTCCAGGCTTCGGGTCTCCGGATAGATGTCGATCTCGTAACGGATATCCGTAACTCGGGGTTGCGGTTGGCTGCCCAGACTCTTGTATTCCTTTTCGTAATCGGCTTGAACCAGTCGCGTTTGTTCTGCCGTTCGATACGTGTTGCGAATCTTCGTATTCCAGAAGATCCAGGCTCCCAACGTCAGCCATGCCAACAACAAACCCGTGGCCGCCCAATTCAATCCGCCCTTCCATCGCCGGAATGCCGCGATGATTCTTGGCTTCCAACCGCTTTCCCGTCCACGAGGCCAGAACATCACCGCGACGATACCCAACAACGTTGAAAACAAAATCCAGTATGCACCAAACCAGCGAAGTGCTGGGGCAAACGGCTGTCTGCCAAACATGTCTGAGTAGATGTAACCCGGCAAATTGCCAAACTGCAAAAGTTTTGACTCAATACCCAGTAATGGCCAAACCAGACTGTTGGCAATCAGCAACCCTATGAACCCGAAGTAACCCACGTATTTGTTCGGTGCAATCACGTGGCACAGGACAGCCAAAACAATCAGGCACCCATGATTGACCATGTCGATCACCAACAGCTCCTGAACGTAAACCCCAGGTTGAAAATCGAAAAACCCTGAAGCAAGCTGGTAGAACATCCCGCAAAAAATTCCGATGGCAACGACAAGCGAAACGATCACAAACAAGGCGATGATTTTGCTGACCAGCGACAACCATGTCGGAATGGGGAGCGCATCCATGATCTCGTCCAGTTTGGCGTCTCGCTCTTTCCATACGAACACTCCTGCGTAAAACGTAATCAGAACGATTTGAAACTGGATCAGGGATTCACGGATCGAATCGACCATCAGAAAAGTGACGGGCAGGGAACTCAGTCCGAACATCAGGGTTTTTCGAACCGACAGAGTTGCAGTCACACTCAACAACACGCCAATCATTACACAGATAAACACCGGGCTTTTTGCGGTTGCCCACAACTCCATCAATGTCATTCGAATGATTTGACCAATCCGGGAACCGGCTCCGAATCCCCGCCCAACTTCCGGCAATTTGCTCGTGTGAAACGGGGCTGCGATCGAATCCTGGATCGACGACTTGATCAGATTCATCAGTTGCGCGATCCAGCCTGGTCGGGACGTAAATGAAAACTTCAAACAGCCCGCGATCAGAAACAGCGTTCCGGCACCGACCCACAGCAGACGATTCCACAGCAGCACGCCGGTCAACGGAACCGGGCTGGAGTTCTTCTCTGCGACCGTCCAGTACTTTGTGACATTGGCCAGCGCCGTATCTCCAAACGGATCGGCCATCGCCGCAATGGTCTCACTGGCCAGGCTTCCCAAAAGTGCTCCGGAAATCGACAACACGACCATCAACCCCAGGATTCCCAGGAACGAAGCCAAAGTGCTGCGGGTCCAGATCGCGATCGAAAACACAACAGCCGACACGAAAAACGTATTCGGAATTGCCAGCCCAAGAATGCTCCATCCGTGAGCGCTCCAGTACGTTGGTCCCCACTGGGGCCCAGGCGAAACTGTCTGGGCGATAAACACCGCGAGTGACGCACCGAGCATCGGGATCAGGGAGATGAGCGTTGCCGCAAAAAAACGACCCAGCAGATACCCGTACTTGCTGATCGGTTTGGTAAAAATCAATTGCTGGGTGTCGCAGGCAAAGTCCCGAACGGCGGCCGAGTTGACGAAAGCAGTGACCATCAAACAGCCAAACACTGCAGTAATTCCGTAAAGCCGCTGAATCACGAACGGCGAGTTCCGCAGGCTGTTGCTGAAAAACAGATCGTCGAGAACCGATTCTTCTGCCAACAACAAGACAACAATGATGAACGTCAGCACAGCCAGAAAAATCCAGACCATGAAAGACTTGATCCAGAATCGCAGCTCGAATCCGAAGAAAACCTGAAACATGTTGAAAAGTTACTCTTGATTGTTGTGATTGTTTCCGGACCGTGACACACTCAAGCAGACACGGCAGATTCAACCGAGTTGGGGTTGGCTTGCGTCATGGAAAAGAAAACATCTTCCAGTTCTGGCGACACTGATTCGAAACCTTCTTCAGGACATTCGTCACTCAAAACATGAATGAGCGGCCGTCCGGCGACCAGCTTGGTTGACAAAACGTGATGCAGGGACCGAAATAAATCCAGTTCTTCCTTGGCTACTGACCGTTCCCAAATTCGACCCTCCAATTCCCTGACCGCTTCGGCTGGTACGCCCGAATAGACAACTCGCCCATCGTTCAAAATGGTCATGTTGGAACAAAGTTCTTTGACATCCTGAACGATGTGCGTTGAGAGAATGACGATCGTGTTCTCGCCGATTTCGGCAAGAAGGTTGTAAAACCGGTTTCGTTCGTTGGGGTCCAACCCGGCAGTCGGTTCATCCACGATCACAAGTTTTGGATCGCAAAGCAAAGCCTGTGCAATGCCGAAACGCTGTTTCATGCCACCGGAAAAACCCGAGAGTGCCTTGAAGCGGTGCTGGTAGAGATTGACCCGTTGCAACATGGCTCCGGTCAGCTCTTTGCGTTGTCGGCGATTCATCACTCCTTTGAGCATGGCGATGTGATTGAGCATCGCGCCGGCCGATGTTTTGGGATAAACGCCGAACTCCTGGGGCAGATAGCCGAGTATCCGGCGCACATCGTCCTTTTGTGTCAACACATCCATCCCGTCCAGATCGACACTGCCCCGATCAGGCACCTGCAGTGTTGCCAATGTCCGCATCAACGTCGATTTGCCGGCACCATTCGGCCCCAGCAGCCCGAACATCCCGCTGGAAATACTCAGTGAAACATTGTCCAGTGCCCGAACGCCATTGGGATAAGTCTTGGAGAGTCCCCGGATTTTCAGTTCCATCATTCGCCTTTTTCAGAATCCCGTTTTCATGTTTGCAGATGCGGGTCGTCGTTGCTCCTGGTTTATACAGCAATTTGCGTGTCAGTGTTTCAGGTGTTTTTTTTGTTTTCACAAACCGCAAGATTTGTTCGCAAAGCGCGATGACACGTCGCCAATCGCCTGGCATCACCTGTGTGATGACGATCATGCCGGGGCGCGTCTGTAGGTAATCGGGAATCGAGCCTACAATCTGGTTGGTCGAGCATTTGTTTTTCCCAACATCCCCGCAATGACGAGAACCGATCCGAAGACCATTGAAACTCCAGAAGAAACCTCGCGGACGACATTCACCGGGATCGGCTTGGGCGTACTGTTTTGGTTGCTTTTCGCGACATTGCTCGCGAATCAGACGATCGTGGCGCACCGCCTGATAGATGGATCAGCAATTGCATGGCCGGAAGCCCTCAGCGAGTCATTGCTGGTTTCTGCATTCTGGGGTTTTGCTTCGATTCTGATTTTTCGCTTGATCAGGCGATACCTTTTTTTTGGAAACCATGGCTGGTTTGCTGTTTCGATTCGGCACTTGTTGCTTGCCGCCACGTTGTTGGTTGTCTCTTTGGCCGTCTATATCGTATTGGCTCCGGCGGATTTGAAGCTGGCTGTGCCGACTACGACGGTCAAAGAAAAATTGGCGGCATTGGCATATCCGACTCTTTTTTCGACCGCGCTTTTCTACGGCATTTTGTCCAACCCTTGTTTGTGCTGCATCCACCAATATTTCAACCGATGACCCCAATTCATTCTCGCGAAAGCTCTTTGATCACTTCAATCGCCACATCGACGTCTTCTTTGGTCGTTTCGAACTGTCCGATCGACATGCGGATTACGAACCGGTTTTCGTGCGTGGTTTGAGTCAGATAGATCCGCCCGTCGGCGTTGATTCGTTCGAGGAGAGTTTGAGTTGCCGCGTTTGCGTCCTGGACAGGAGGCGTGAAGCGAAAAGTGAACAGCGAAAACATTGGTGGCGTCACGATTTCCAAATCGGGGATTTTTGCGATTGCATCAGCGGCGTATCGCGTCCACTCGATGTGGTTGCGAATGCGGGTTCGCAAACCGTCCAAACCATAAGCCCGCATCAGGAACCAGAGCTTGAGGGCACGAAACCGGCGACCCAGTGGAATCGTCCACTCCGAGTAATTCGTAATTTCGTTCTGTTCGAGTGTCTGCAAATAGTGCGGCTTGATGCTGAGCGTGCGGACTTGATGTTCCGGTTCACGCAGAAATTGGACGGAACAGTCAAAATTCGCGCCAAGCCATTTGTGCGGATTGAAAACGATACTGTCGGCCAGCTCGATACCCGACCAGATCTCACGAAACTCCGGACAGATCATTGCCGAACCGGCCCACGCGGCATCGACATGCGAATAGAGATTCTCTTTCCTCGAAATCGCCAGAATCTCATCCAGTCGGTCCGAAGCCCCAATCGAAGTCCCGCCGATGCAGCCGACGATTCCGGCTGGCAGATATCCTATGGCACGGTCGCTGTCGATCGCCTGTTGCAAAGCGTCGGAGCGCATTGCCCAGATTTCGTCGGTCGGAATCTTGACAAGGTTGTTTTGCCCGATTCCGGCAAGTCTTACCGCTTTGTCGACCGAAGAATGGGTCTGCGCCGAAGCGTAAATCCGTAGCTGCGGCGAACCCGACAATCCTTCGCTGACCCCTTTCCATTCCAGTGCCCGTTCGCGCATCGTCAACACGGCCGAAAGTGTTGCAGAAGTCGCCGTATCCTGAATCACACCCCGCCAGCCTTCGGACAAACCGAGTGCCTGTCGCAACCAGTCAACCATCACAGTTTCGAGTTCGGTAGCGGCCGGCGAAGTTTGCCACAACATGCACTGCGATGAGAAGACGTTGGCCAGTTGCTCCGCCAACATCGAAGCGGGTGCTGCGTTGGACGGGAAATAGGCAAAGAACCGGGGATGTTGCCAGTGCGTCATTCCATCGGGAATGATCCGCGTGAAGTCGCCGAAAATTGTCTCCATGTCTTCGGCTGATTCCGGAGGTGAAGCCGGGATCTGCGCCGCAATCTCCCCCGGCTTCACATTCGACCGAACCGGCCGGTCGCGCAACGAAGCATGATACCCCGCGCCCCACTTCGCTCCCCGCGCGGACCACTCGGGTAATTCTTCGTAACGCATCAAATGTTTTCCGAATCAAAGTTCGCAATCTGAATTACAATTCAGACACTCATGGTAACAGCCGAACACGAGAAAGAGACAGGCACGTGACTCCTTGAAAGTAACCCATCAGCTAGACTGAACTGGCGTCGAACTCCATGTTCGATACCCTTCCGCTTTGGTCCGACATGACTGATTTCAACCACAAAACGACTCAACTACTCCATGCGGCCCGGCACGGACGAATTGGTGCGCGGCAATTCGAAAACGCGCTGCCCGGTATTGCCGGGCAGATTCGCAAGGACGCCGAATCCGATTGTTTTCAACATTGGGCGCGGAGCCTGAATATTGACAAACTGGAACGAAAGCAGATTGTCGATCCCAAATTGTTGACAGTCATTGGCCGGTTGAGTGGCATTCCAATTCGCGATGGACAGACCTATCACGCCGGGCTGATCCACACCTATGGCTATTTGTTAAGTCAGTTGAAAACGCAATTCGGTTTCAAACGGGAACGCTGGACGTCGGGAGTGATTGAGTCGGGTCTGGGAACCGCGCCGGGAACATTTTCTCCGACTTCTCAACAAGGTACTCTGCTGCAGAATGCCACGTACTTGTTATTGAACCTGTCGCACCGATCAGAACCTGACGGCCAGCAATGGCATTCCGCTTTCAATTGCCTGGCACCAAGCCTGCTGAATTTCGATTTCACGAAAATTCCGATCCAGCGGATTCGGGAACGTGTTCAACCCAATTCCAGAAGTTCACCGATCGAACTGTTCACGGACCTGGCCATGTTCCGGCGAACGACCCAAACAAGCGCGGCTTTGCTGGTTTATTCCTGCCGCGAGGGAAGGCAACAGCAACAACTGGTCACCTGTTTTCCGGTCAACAGGAAAACAGTGGATGAGCTGTTGGACGAGGCCTGCCGAAACGACACGCCGATTCGCCCACGCCACAACTTGTATCTGGATTCGTTGCCACCGGAAGGGATGCCAGGAAAACGAGAGGTTGTGGCGTGATGGTCGTTGATCGCTTTGCGGTCATGACGCGCAGAACCGTTGTGATCGCAGAGCGATCAACGAGCATCTACAACTGTGCGATCAGAAAATAGGTGAACCCAAACACCACGCTAGCCACAAAATACTTCAGCGATATTTTCACCCGGCCGTATTTGTTGTTGGAGATGTGCGAGTCGATCAGGATCGCGGCCTGAACTTCACGCCGCAACGCAGTCGCACCGATCTTGTCGCAATCGTCAACGAACTTTGTTACCTGATCGCCCCGGTACTTTGCCGCAATTGCCGCCGGGTGAAAGTGATCGCAGTAATCGAAACTCGGATGCCGCCCACGGCTGGAACTGGGATTGATGCAAAGGAAGGCGTAGATTCCGGACAGCAACAAGAACAGAATGTAAGCGGAAAATATCCCGACGCTGATCTCCTGCCAGTATGGAAACAAATGAACCGAAGGGTCGTTGTTGTTTGCCAGCACAGTGTGAATGGTCGGAATCAGAAATCCTGCCATCGCCGCTCCCACAGTCAGAATCACCGCCGCCTTGGCATCGGCAAACCGGATCCACTCCGAGATCGCGTGATACGTCTCGATATAGTTCTCAGTTCCCTGCTCCGTCGACAAATCAGAAATACCCGCAGCCGTCTGTTTGTTATCTGCGGTTTTTGCGGCGTCATCAGGCTTCTTTTTCACAGCTTTGTCGTCGTTCGATTTTTCATTCATGGCAAACTGGCAAGAGCGGGTTCGAGACTTAAGGTTCACATTGTTGCGGATTCTAACACATTGCTCGCGACACTTGTTGTCTATCGTTCG